>DATLGW010000133.1:0-3431 GCA_035540315.1 Burkholderiaceae bacterium
CGGTTGTCATCATGAAGGCCGGGCGCACCGCCGACACGGCCGACCGCGGCGGAGTCGCGCGCGCGATCGCCGCATCGAACACGCGGTCGTTGCCGGTCAGCGCGCCCGAGTGAGAAGCGATCGCGCGCGCGACTCCGCCGCGGTCGGCCGTGTCGGCGGTGCGCCCGGCCTTCATGATGACAACCGGCTTCACGCGCGCGAGCGCGCGCACGCTCGACATGAAGCTGCGCGCATCGCGCACGCCTTCGATGTACATCAGCACGCTGTCGGTGCGATCGTCGAACAGGAACCAGTCGAGCAGCTCGCCGAAATCGAGGTCGATCGCGCTGCCCAGCGACACCAGCGACGAGAAGCCGATGCCGGCCGGGATCGCCCAGTCGATCATCGCGGTGACCAGCGCGCCCGACTGCGACACCAGCGCGACCCGTCCGTCCTTGACCTTGCCCACCGCGAAGCTGGCGTTCAGCCCGATCGACGGCCGGATCAGGCCGAGACAGTTCGGCCCGAGCAGCCGCACGCCGAGCCGCCGCGACGTCGCCAGCAGCGACTCCTGCAACGCGCGGCCGGCCGCGCCCGACTCGGCGAACCCCGCCGACAGCACCAGCACGAACCGGGTGCCGCGGGCGGCGCACTCCGCCACGATCGACTCGACCGCATGCGCGGGCGCCGCGACGATCGCCAGCTCCGGCGCGAACGGCAGCTTCGCCGCGTTCGCCGCCACCGGCTGCCCGAACAGCGTGCGGTGCTTCGGGTTCACCAGCCCGATGCGCCCGGCGTAACCGCTGGCGAGCAGGTTCTCGTAGATGAAGCGCCCGACCGCGCCTTCGCGCTCGGTCGCGCCGAACAGCGCGACCGACTCCGGCTCGAACAGCGGGGACAGCCGGTGGCGCCGCATGCGGCCCTGCCTGCTACGCAGCGCGCGTCAGCGGCGACAGCAGCGGCACGTCGTTGCCGATCGCGCGCGCGGCCGAATCGAGCTGCGACAGCGTCTCGGTGTCGATCGCGATGCCGTCGGCCAGCCGCTGCGCGCGCGCGTCGAGCTCGGGTTCGCCCGGCATCCGGATCCGGTCGACGCCGGGGGCAAGCCGCGCCGACTTGATCCACTTCTCGTAGCGCTGCGCTTCGGCCTCGAACTCGTCCGGATCGCCGAGGCGCGCCGGATCGAAGACGATCGCGAACATCCCGTTCCAGATCTCCGGCCCGACGGGAATCGAGTCGTCGTGCGCGGTCGGGCCGCCGGCGAGCGCCGAACCCAGCAGCTCGCAGATCATCGCCAGCGCATAACCCTTGTGCAGCCCCATCGGCAGCAGCGCGCCGAACGGGGGCACGTGCATCACCGACGGGTCCGTCGTCGGCTTCCCGTCGGCGTCGATCAGCGAGCCCTCGGCGACCGGCACCCCTTTGTTGAACGCGACCCGCGTCTTGCCGAACGCGATCGCGCTGGTCGCGAAATCCAGCAGCAGCGGCGGCGCGTTGCGGCGCGGCAGCCCGACAGTGAACGGATTGGTCGCGAAGCGCGGCTCGACGCCGCCGAACGGCGCGACGTAGACCTTGCTGACGACGTTGACGAAATGGATCGACGCGAAGCCCGCAGCCAGCGCCTGCTCGGCCCAATGGCCGATCCGCCCGATGTGGTGCGCGCGCGTGAGCGCGATCGCGCAGATTCCGTGCTCGCGCGTGCGTTCGATCGCGAGGTTCATTGCCTGCCATGCGACCGATTGCCCGAGTCCCTGCCGGCCGTCGATCGCCACCAGCGCGCCGGAATCACGGCGAATCTCGATGCGCTGGTTCAGCCGCAGCGCGCCCGCCTTCAGCGACAGCACGTAGCGCGGGATCATGCCGACGCCGTGCGAGTCGTGACCGGCGAGGTTCGCGCCGACCAGGTGCTCGGCCGCCAGCCGCGCCTCCTGGCTGTCGGAGCCGGCCGCCTCGAACAGGCCGACGACCCAGCGACTGAGGGTCTCGGCATCGATCCGCCGCTCAGCCATCGATGCGCACCTTCAGCTCGCCGAGCCCGTCGATGCGTCCCTCCATCAGGTCGCCCGGCTTGACTGCGGCCACGCCCTCGGGCGTGCCGGTGAAGATCAGATCGCCCGGCGCCAGCGTCCAGTAACGCGACAGGTATTCGATCGTCTCGCCGATGTTCCAGATCAGCTTCGACACGTTGCTCGACTGCCGGGTCTGACCGTTGACGGCGAGCGAGATCGCCGCCTTCGTCACGTCGCCGACCCGGTCGGCCGGGTGGATCGGTCCGATCGGCGCCGAGAAATCGAAGCCCTTGCCGATGTCCCACGGGCGGCCCTGCTTGCGCATGTCCATCTGCAGGTCGCGCCGCGTCATGTCGAGCCCGATCGCGTAGCCCCAGATGTGCTTGGCGGCATCGGCGGCGGCGACGTTGCGCCCGCCGGTGCCGATCGCCGCCACCAGCTCGATCTCGTGGTGCAGGTTCTCGGTGCCGGGCGGATACGGCATCGCGCCGGTGCTGCCGTCGGCGACGTACAGGATCGCGTCGGCCGGCTTCAGGAAGAAGAACGGCGGTTCGCGTCCGGTGTAGCCCATCTCCTGCGCATGCTCGACGTAGTTGCGCCCGACGCAGTAGATGCGGTGGACCGGAAAGCGGCGGTCGCTGCCGGCGACCGGAACGGCCGCGACCTGCGGCTCGAAGACGTACGACATGACGAGGGGTTCCTTCGATCGGACGGCGGCGCGCAACCGGCGCCGCCTGGAACTCGAAACTATACCGGCTGGGTGCGGCGGCTGCGTGGACCGGCTGCGTCCGGCCGCCGCGATGGCCGCCGGCGCCGCGAGCCGGCGCCGGCGGCTGGTCCGTTGCCGGTCGTCAGCGGCTCTGGCCGCCGGTCGTCGTCGCGCGGCCTGCGGTCGACCCCGGAGGCGCCTCGCCCCACGGCCGCGACTGAACGTGGCCGCGGGTGTCGGTCGTCGTGCCCATCGGATTGTTCGCCCGCGCGGTGTCGAGCGCTTGCGGCGGCACGCCGAGCGCCGCCAGCGTGCGCGCGTCCGGACGGCCGCTGACCGCCAGCTGGTTCTCGCGCTGGAACTGCCGCAACGCCGCGGCGGTGCGATCGCCCCACACGCCGTCGACGGCGCCCGCGTCGTAGCCGCGGTCGTTCAGCGCACGCTGCAGCGTGCGCACCGCGCCGGGCGACAGGTCCGAACCGGCGACCGATGCGGCAGGCTGCGCCGCCGCGGTTGCGGGACCGCCGGCCGCGCCGGGAATGCCCAGCGCAGCGAGCGTGTCGGCATCGGGCTGGCCACTCGGATTCAGGCCGCGAACCCGCTGGAACTCGCGCAGCGCCTGCACCGTCTGCGGACCCCAGACGCCGTCGGCGGCGTCGATCCGATAGCCGCCCTGCATCAGCGCATGCTGGATCATCCGCACCGACGCCGGCGACAGCGGCTGCTGCGGCTGC
>DATLGW010000134.1:0-2051 GCA_035540315.1 Burkholderiaceae bacterium
GATCGCCGCCGGTTTCGTGGGCGACACCGAAGGATCACCGGCCGCCGGCCGGACCGCGGACCTGTCCGCGGCATGGCCGGCGCAGCCGTCCGCGCGGCTGCCGCGACTGATCGTCGATTCCCCCAGCGAGTTCCTCGTCCATCGCGACGTCTATCGAGATCCCGAGGTGTTCGACTGGGAGATGCGGTTCCTGTTCGAGGGGACCTGGAACCTGCTCGGGCTGGAATCGCAGATTCCGCAGCCGCATGATTTTTTCACCACCCACGTCGGTCGCTGCCCGGTGATCGTCGCGCGCGGCGGCGACGGCGTGGTGCGCGGATTCGTCAACAGTTGCCGCCACAAGGGCGCGCTCGTCTGCCATCAAAGCCGCGGCAGAACGCGCACGTTCGTGTGCCAGTACCACGGCTGGGCCTACGACAGCGCCGGGCGCAACGTGCGGATCCGCGACCGCGAGCACGGCGCATACCGGCCGCAGTTCGATGCGCACGATCACGACCTGCAGCCGCTCGCGCGTTTCGACAGCTACCGGGGGCTGCTGTTCGGCTCGGTTTGCGCCGATGTCCCGCCGCTGCCGCAGTACCTCGGCGACATGCGCGCGATGATCGATCTGATCGTCGATCAGAGCCCGCACGGAATCGAATGCGTGCCGGGCATCGCGAACTTCGTGTATCGCGGCAACTGGAAGCTGCAGCTCGAGAACGGCGTGGACCCGTACCATTTCCAGGCGACGCACCGGTCGTACATCGACGTGCTGCAGCGGCGCGCGCGCGAGTCCGGCAGCACGGGCACCGCGTCCGTATATTCGAGCTTCGGCGACGCGGCGCTGCAGCGCGGTACGTTCTGTTTCGCTCACGGCCACAACGCGCTGTGGGGGCCGCTGCCGTCGCAGACCGCGAGGCCGCTGGCGGCGTCGCGCGACGAGCTCGAGCGGCGCGTCGGGCCGGTTCGCGCGCGCTGGATGCTGTATGCGCGCAACCTGACGCTGTTTCCGAACGCGCAGTTCGCCGAGAATGCGTCGCTGCAGCTGCGGATCTGGCGGCCGCTGGCACCGGACCGCACCGAGCTGCGCACGTACTGCGTTGCGCCGGTCGGCGAAAGCGGCGATGCGCGGGCGCTGCGGATCCGCCAGTACGAAGAGTTCTTCAACCCGGGCGGCCTCGCGACCCCGGACGACGTCGCGAACTACGAAGATTGCCAGGCGGGGCTGGCCGCGCCGAACATCGATTGGCAGCAGGGACATGCGCGCGGTGCGGCGCTCGCCGGAACCGCAGGCGACGCCGCCGCCGAGCTCGGAGTCCGCCCGACCGCCTCGGTGCTCGGACCGTTCGCGCTGGGCGACGAGACCGTGATGCACGGCACCTATCGCGAATGGCTGCGGCTGATCCGGGCCGGACTGGCGCGCGAGCAGCACGCCGGACCGGCGCCTGCCGCGAGCGCCTGCGACGCCGGCGCGGGTCGTCGGCCGCGGTGACCGACGCGATCGGCAGCAAGCGGCAGCCGGCGTCGCGTCGGGAGCGCGACGCCGCCGTCGAGCTGGTCTTGCACGAGGCGCGGCTGCTCGATGAGCGGCGCTGGGACGATTGGCTGGCGCTGTACGAGCCGGACGGTGTGCTGTGGGTGCCGACGTGGCTGGACGAGGAGCGCACCGCGGGCGATCCGCAGCGCGAGCTGTCGTTCATGTACCTGCGCGGCCGCGCCGCGCTCGGCGAACGGGTGCAGCGGCTGACCGGCGGGCAATCGCCGGCGGCGATGCCGTTGCCGCGGACCACGCACGTGGTCGCGCCCGGCCGCATCGAGCGAGAACCCGACGGCGGGTTGCGGGTCGTGTCGTCGTTCGTCAGCCACGTCTATTTGCCGAAGTCGGCGGCTGCGGCGCTGTACTCGGGGCAATACGAGCATCTGCTGCACCAGGGCGACGGCGGGCGCGCCGGCATGCTGCGGATCCGCTGCAAGCGGATCGTGCTGATCAACGACTTGCTGCAATCGCGGCTCGATTTCTTCTACGTTTGACGAGCGATGGCTGAACCGATCCTGATTGCCGGTGCCGGGAT
>DATLGW010000135.1:0-5470 GCA_035540315.1 Burkholderiaceae bacterium
GGTTCAACACCGGCGACGCGGGATAGTCGAACCCGATCATCCCGATGTCGCGCAAGTTCGCCCGCTGGATCCATCGGTTGCGCAGCGCGGTGCCGAACAGGCCGAGCGTGGCTTCGCGCAGCGCCGACGGCGCCTGCAGGAACAGCCGGGTCAGCAGATCCGTGTAGCGCGACACCTTCTCGACGACCACCGCGCGGCGTTCGGTCTCATACGAAGCGAGCAAGCGCTCGCTGTCGCCGTCATCGAGCGCTGCCGCGAGCTTCCACGCGAGGTTCGCTGCATCCTGGATGCCGCCGTTCATGCCGAGTCCGCCGACCGGACTGTGCACGTGCGCCGCATCGCCCGCCAGCAGCACGCACCCGACGACGAAGCGGGGACTGGCCCGGCGGTGAATGCGGAACCGGCTCGCCCAGACCGGCTGGAACGCTCCGGGGCCCAGCACGTCGTCGACCCGCGCCCGCAACTCGGGCTCGGGCACCTCGTCGGACTGCGACGGCTTGCCAGGCTCGAGCCGGATCAGCCGCCACAGGCTCGGCGCCAGCCGCAGCCCGACCGTCAGGCCGTCGGCCGCGTTGCGCATCCGCGGCCACGGCAGCGTGTCGCGCGCGTCGTCGATCCGCACGTCGGCGAGCATCGGGCGCAGCGAATAGGTGATCCCGGGAAACGGCAGCTGCAGCGCGTGGCGCACGAAGCTGGACGCGCCGTCGCAGCCGGCGACGAACTGCGCCGACACCTGCTCGGTGTCGCCGCCAGCGCGGTATTCGACGCGCGCGCCGCGATCGTGGAATGCCAGCCCCACCGCCTCGCAACCGAAACGCAGGTCGCAGTAGCCGCTTTCCTGCACCGCCGCCCGCAGCAGCCGCTCGGTGTGCGACTGCTCGAGGATCAGGATCCCGGGCGCATCGGCTTCGGCGTCGAGCTCGCGGAAATCGAGCGTGAACCGCGGCGGCCGGCCGGGCTCGACCGTGTGCAGCGTGATCTGCTGCACGAGCGTTCCGGCCTCCAGCAGCGTCCGCTCGATCCCCCACTGCCGGAAGATCTCGCGCGTGCGGACGTGGATCGCCGGCGCCCGCGAATGCTCGTGCGTCGTCGGCTTGCGCTCGAGCAACACCGAGCGCACGCCGGCGCGCGCCAAGCCGAGCGCGAGCGATAGCCCGACCGGTCCGCCACCCACGATCGCGACCGGCACCGACTCGGAGGAGCTCAAGACTCTTCGGGCGCTGAGCCCTTCTTCAGGCGCTGCTGCAGATCAGCGAACGGCTTGTGCGTGGCAGGCGCAACGTCGTTGCCGCGCACTGCCGCCTCGACGTTCTCCGGCGCGCGCGAATGCTCGTTCTCGTGGCAGTAGATGCACAGCAGCTCCCAATTGCTGCCGTCGGGCGGGTTGTTGTCGTGATCGTGGTCGCGGTGGTGCACCGTCAGCTGGTGCAGATTGCGCCGGTCGAACTCGCGACCGCAGCGGCCGCAGATCCACGGCAGCAGCTTCAGCGCGCGCTCGCGGTAACCCTGCTCGCGCTGCTGGCGGGCGCGGACCGTCTGCTCGACGATCCGGTCCAGACGCCGTTCATCCGAAGCGCTCATCGTCACCGTCAGGGCTCGGGCCAGATCGATTGTCCTGCCCTCGCGCCCGCGGCGCAACGCTCCGGAAGAGCGACCTCAGCCGGCGGCAGCCGGCGCGCCGTCGTGCTCGCCCAGTTCGATGTCGACCGCGAGCTCGGTCGCGAGCGCCTCGAGCCGCCGCCGCAGCTCGGGGATCGGCAGCGTATCCGGAACCGCGAGCAGCGCCCTGACCTTGAACACGTGTCCGGCGGGCGCGGCCGAGCTGACGAGCTCGGTGTGCAGATCCTCGATGCTGACGCCGCGCTCGGCCAGATTGCGCGAGAGGTCGCGCACGATGCCCGGCCGATCGGGCGCGATCAGCTCGAGCTTGACCAGGCGGCGGCCGGCCGGCGCCGGCGGCGCGTCGCTGCGCGCGATCACGACGCGCAGCCCGGTCGCCTCGAGCTTCGACAACGCCGCCGCCAGCGGTTCGGCCTTTTCGGTCGGCACGATGAAGTGGACCATGCCGGCGAACTGGCCGGCGAGGTTCGCCATCCGGCTGCCGGCCCAGTTCGCCCCGAAACCCTGCGCGCGGTCCGACAGCAGGCTGACGATGCCAGGGCGGTCGGCGCCGATCGCAGTGACGATCAGCGACGTCGCATCCGCTTTGGCTTCCTCGGTCAGCGACACGCTGCGCCGGATCAGCGGCGCCTTGGTCGCGTAGCGCTCGTCCTGCGGCCGGGCATCGATCGCGCCGGTCTCGCGCGCCTGCCGCACGACCCGCGTCAGCAGCTGCAACCCCATCGGCGCCAGCGCGCGCTCCCACAGCTCGCGCGCGCTCTCGCCCTTGGCGACGAAACACCAGTCCTGCGCGGCGATTGCGCCGGCATCCCAGCCGTCGGACAGGTGATAGACCGAACCGCCGGCAATCGGATCGCCTTCGAGGATCGTCCATTCGACGGCAGCGATTCCGCGATGCCGGGGCAGCAGCGACGGGTGATAGCCGATGCCGCCGAGCTTCGAGCGCGCCAGCGCTTCGTTGCTGACGCGCGCATGCGTGTGCGCAGCGACGATCAGACCCGTGCCGTCGGGGATCGCATCGCCCGGAACGATCTTCGGATTCTGCAGCAGGTGCACCGGAATCTCGGCCGCACGCGCGGCCACCGCCAGCCGGTCGTCCTCGGCCGGTGCAACGACCTGTGCGATCTCGACGCCGTCGCGGCGCAACGCATCGAAGACTGCCGCACCGAAATAACGCGAACCAACCACGGTGACTTTCAACGAACTTTCTCCCCAGGAAGACGCGCACAGGGGCGCGCGCGATGCGCAAGCCGACGGCGCAGTTGCGCCGCCTAGTTTACTGTGAGACGCTCCGCCGGCCGCCGCGCGCTCCCGCCGATCCGATGCCAGACAGCGCCTACGTGTTCGAACCCCACGTCGAACCGATCGACGTCGCGTTGCAGGTCGACGGCGAGCTGCCGCCGCAGCTTCGCGGCACGTTCTATGCGATCGGCGGGACCGGCAGTCGCATCGGCCAGCGACTGCTGCACCCGATCGATGCGCACGGCCGCGTGACCGCGGTCGAGATTGCCGACGGCCCGCCGCGGCTGCGGGCGCGGATGGTCGACACGCCGCTGTGGCGCGAGGAAACGGCGCGCGGCGAAGTCCTCCGGCGACGCCCGTTCACGAACCGGTCGTCGCGCTGGTCGAACCTGCTGAACGCGAAGTTCGGCAACAACGCGTGGCACAACGTGCTGCGCTGGGGCGAGCAGCTGGTCGCGACGAACGATCCGGGCTGGTTCGTGCTGGATCCGGTGACGCTGCAAACGCGCGGCGATGCGCCGCTGCGACCGGCTGCCGGCGCGTCGATCACGCCGATGCCGCGCCGGGATCCGCGCAGCGGCCGCCTGCTCGCGTTCGAGCTGCGCCCGGGTCTGCGCGATACGGTCCTCGTCCGGGAGCTCGACCCGGAGTTCGGCGTCGCGACGCAGCGGAAGTACCGGCTGCCGCACGGCGCGACGCTGCTGCACGACATCGCGTTCACGGATCGCTTCTACGTCGCGGCCCGCTGGGGCACGCTGTCGATCGCGTCGGCGCTGTGGGGCGCGTCGCCCGCCTTCGACGCGATCCGCTTCGACGCTGCACGAACCCCGGCGCTGTATCTGTTGCCGCGCGCCGGCGGAGATCCGATCGTCGTGCCGCTGCCCGGCGGACGCCTGCACTTCCACTTCTGGAACGCGTTCGACGACGGCGACGACGTCGTCGTCGACGCGATCGGCTACGACGGCCCGGTCACGTTCGACGCGCTGTATCCGCCGCCGCTGCGCGCACAACGCCCTCCGATGCGGCCGACCCCGCCGTCGTCGAACCGCCGCTACCGGATCGATGCGCGCGGCAAGCGCGTGCGCGACGAGCCGCTGACGCCGCTCGCTGCCGAGGCGCCGGCAATCCGCGACGATCGCCGCGGGCGCCGTCACCGCTACGGCTGGGCGCCCGCGCCCGGCAGCGCCGGCGACGAGGAGGACCGTCACGCGTACGTCTGGTTCCACGCGCTCGCGCGGCACGACTTCGACGCTGCAGCGACGCAGGTCTGGGACGCCGGTGCCCGCTGCTACGTATCGCCTGCAGCGTTCGTGCCGCGGCCCGGATCCGGCGACGAGGACGCGGGGTGGATCGTCGCGTGGATCCAGGACATGGGCACGCGCAGCGCGTGGGTCGGCATCTTCGATGCAGCCGACATCGCCGCCGGGCCGATCGCGCGCCTGCGCGCGAGCGCGCCGATCGGCATCGTCAGCCACGTCAGCTTCGGCTGAGCGCCGGTCGCCCGCTGCAGGCCCGCCACACGCCCGACGTTCGGCTGCCGGACCCGTCAGACGCCGACGATGACCGTGCGGCGCGGGCGAAAGCGCTCGAGCCAGCGCGCGAACAGCCGGCGGCGCCGCGATCGAGCCGACGTCGAATCGGCGGCCTGCTCGGCGCGCACCGTCAGCCGGCACCACGGCAGCCCGCTCACCACGACCCGCTCGTCGTTCGGCGCCCGCCACGATTGACCCGGACCCAGAACGACATCGGCCAACATCCCGTCCTGCGTCAGCCACGCCGTGCCTGCTTCGACCTCGAACCGGACGCCGCGGCTGTGAACCGCGTGCAGATACGTGCGTCGATCCAGGCACACCGGAACGGCGCCGCCGTTCGATGCGCCGGAGCTGACCAGCCAGTCGTGCGATATCGCTTCCATTCGAGCGATCTGAACACCGTGCCGCTCGCGCGAGAAGCGAAACGTTTTCACCGGCAGCGTGAAAACGCTTCACTTCAGTTGTGCCCGGCGGGCAAGGCGTGCAATGCTCGGACGACGATGCGATCCGCAGCGCTTCCCGATTTCCCGCTGGGCGACGGACCGGTTTCGGCGCTGCTGCGCGATGCCGGCGTCGACCGCTTCTCGCAGGCCTGCGTTTTCGTCGCGTCGCTGCCGTACGGCCGCCCGCCGCCGCCGCGCGATCCGCAGGCGATCCTGTCGTCGCGCCGCGGGACCTGCTCGGACAAGCATCTGCTGCTGGCGCGGCTCGCACGCGAGGCCGCGCGCGACGACCTGCGGCTGGCCGTGCTGATCTACCTGATGAACGAGCGCAACACGCCCGGCGTCGGCATGGTGCTCGCTGCGCACGGACTCGACGAGATTCCCGAGGCGCATTGCGTTCTTGCGTTTCGCGGCGTTCACCACGACTTCACCGGCCTGCCCGCAGGCGCGCAGTCGCCGCTCGAATCGGTGCTGCTCGAGCGATCCGTCGAGCCCGATCGGCTGCACGCGACCAAAGCGCGGATCCACGGCGACGCGCTGCAGCGCTGGTGCAGTTCCCGCGGCGTGGACGAGAATCGGGCGTGGCAGGCGCGCGAAGCGTGCATCAGTGCGCTGTCGGCGCGCGGGCCCGCG
>DATLGW010000136.1:0-3401 GCA_035540315.1 Burkholderiaceae bacterium
GTGCTGAAGGACATCACGTTTCGGCTGGCTCCGGCCACGCGCGACGATGCGTTGTCGATGCTCGACGGCATTGCCGCCGCCGAGATCCTCAAGGGCGTGCGCGGCGGCGAGCCGGTGAACCGCGAGGCGCTCGCGGCGCTGATCGAGCGCGTGTCGCAGCTGGTCGCCGATTTCCCCGAGATCTCGGAGATGGACCTGAACCCGGTGTTCGCGAGCGCGCGCGACGCGGTCGCCGCCGACGTTCGGATCGTCGTCGACTTCGCGCCGCAGCCGCAGCGCTACCGTCCGCCGCAGGAGACGATCGTGCGGCAGATGAACCGGATCATGAAGCCGGATTCGGTCGCGGTGATCGGCGCCTCCGCCGAGGAAGGCAAGATCGGCAACTCGGTGATGAAGAACCTGATCAACGGCGGCTACCAGGGGAGGATCTATCCGATCCACCCGAAGGCCGACGAGATCATGGGCCGCAAGGCGTACAAGAGCGTCAAGGACGTGCCGGGCGACATCGACGTCGCCGTGTTCGCGATCCCGGCGAAGCTCGTCGCGCAGGCGCTGACCGAGGTCGGCGAGAAGAAGATCCCGGGCGCGGTGCTGATCCCGTCGGGATTCGCCGAGACCGGCAACGTCGAGGGCCAGAAGGAGCTGGTCGAGATCGCACGCAAGTACGACGTGCGGCTGATGGGGCCGAACATCTACGGCTTCTATTACACGCACAAGAACCTGTGCGCGACGTTCTGTACCGCGTACGACGTCAAGGGCAAGGCGGCGCTGTCGTCGCAGTCCGGCGGCATCGGCATGGCGATCATCGGTTTCTCGCGCTCGGCGAAGATGGGCGTGTCGGCGATCGTCGGGCTGGGCAACAAGTCCGACATCGACGAGGACGATCTGCTGACGTTCTTCGAGCAGGACGACAACACGCAGATCATCGCGCAGCACTGCGAGGACCTGAAGGACGGCCGGGCGTTCGCCGAGGTCGCCAAGCGCGTGTCGAAGAAAAAGCCGGTCGTCGTGCTCAAGGCGGGCCGCACGAACATGGGCGCGCGCGCGGCGAGCTCGCACACCGGCGCGCTCGCGGGCAACGACAAGATCTACGAGGACGTGTTCAAGCAGTCGGGCGTGATCCGCGCCCGCTCGCTGCGCGACCTGCTCGAGTTCGCGCGCGGGATCCCGGTGCTGCCGACGCCGAAAGGCGAAAACGTCGTCATCATCACCGGCGCCGGCGGATCGGGCGTGCTGCTGTCGGATGCGTGCGTCGACAACAAGCTGCAGCTGATGGCGATGCCGCCGGACCTGGACGCGGCATTCCGCAAGTTCATCCCGCCGTTCGGCGCCGCCGGCAACCCGGTCGACATCACCGGCGGCGAGCCGCCGAAGACGTACCAGAACACGGTCAAGCTCGGGCTGGAGGATCCGCGGATCCACGCGCTGATCCTCGGCTACTGGCACACGATCGTCACGCCGCCGATGGTGTTCGCCAAGCTGATGGTCGAGGTCGTCAACGAGATGAAGGACAAGGGCATCGTCAAGCCGGTGGTCGCGTCGCTCGCCGGCGACGTTCAGGTCGAGGAAGCGGCGGAGTATCTGTACCAGAACGGGATTCCCGCGTATGCATACTCGACCGAGATCCCGGTCGCAGTGCTGGGCGCGAAGTACCAGTGGGCGCGCGGCGCGGGGCTGATCTGATTCGCGTCGATTGACGACGCGCCGGCGGCTCTGGCGCCGCCGGCGCAGTCCTGCGCTCCTCGCCCGATGGATGTCGCGCCCGCTCTTCTGTTGCTGCTGCTGGGTGCCTCCGTCGGCTTCGTCGCCGGGTTGCTCGGCATCGGCGGCGGGATGCTGATGGTGCCGTTCCTGATCGCGCTGCTGCAGGCCAAGGGCGTGCCGGCCGAGCACGTCGTGCAGGTCGCGATCGCCACCTCGCTGGCGACGATCCTGTTCACTTCGTTGTCCAGCGTTCGCGCGCATCACCGGCTGGGCGCGGTGCGCTGGGACGCGGTCGCCGCGCTGGCGCCCGGAATCGTGTTCGGCTCGATTGCCGGCGCGCAACTTGCGGCATGGCTCAGCGGCCGGATCCTGAGCGCCGGCTTCGGGGCGTTCGTCGCTTTGATGGCGACCCGCATGCTGTCCGGCGGCGGCGCGGCGAGCGGCACGTCGAGCGTGCCCGAGCTGCCGCGCGCACCCGTCACGTTCGGGGTCGGCGGCGCGATCGGCGTGATCTCGGCGCTGGTCGGGGCCGGCGGTGCATTCCTGACCGTGCCTTTCCTGACGTCGTGCCGGCTGAAGATCCCGATCGCGGTCGGCACCAGCGCCGCCTGCGGGTTTCCGATCGCGCTCGCCGGCACGCTCGGCTACGTGTGGGCGGGGCTGCACCTGGATTTGGCGCCGGGGATCGTCGGCTACCTGTACCTGCCGGCACTGCTGATCATCGTCGTCGCCAGCGTGGTCACTGCGCCATATGGAGCGCGCCTGGCGCACCGGCTGCCGATGCGCACGCTGCGGCGGCTGTTCGCGGTGCTGCTGTACGCGATCGCGGCGCACATGCTGTGGAAGGCGGCAACGCTGCCGATCGGATGATGCCTCGAACATGCGGCGACCCGCTGGGGCCCTGCCGGTGCGGCAGCGTCCCAGTCTCAGAAGCCGCAGTTCGTTCGCACCAGCAGCGTCATCGGATCGATGCCGAACTCGCCCTCGAGCGTGCGGCCGAACAGCTCGAGCCAAGCCCGCTGCGCGCGGTAGGCGTCCTTCTCGCGTTCGCCTGCGCAGTTGAACTTCAAGCCGGCGACGTTCTGCAGATGGTGGACCATCTCGTGCACCAGCAGCGACGTCTCGGCCGGGCTGGTGCCGGTCCAGTCGGGGTCGAGGTAGATCGTACGGGTCGCGTCGTCGTACATCGCGAAAACGCCCTCGCCCGCCGCATGCGGATCGACTCCCGCCGCAGAGCCCGGCGCATGCGCGGGCTGCAGTTGCGCGACCCGATGATGCCGCACTGCGGCCATCTGCGCCGCGCTCGCGCGCTCGACCTGCGGCAGCTCGGCAGTGGCCGGTAGACCGAACTGGATCGATAGCCAAGTCGCGATCAATGTCAATAGCGCCTGCATGTTGCCCTCCGCTGCGTCGCACCGGACCCGTCGTGGACAGATCAAGCGTGCCGCAACGCGAGCGCCGAGCGGAATCCTGCAGAGGTCCGGGCGCGGGGGTGATTTGGTCCTGGCCCTAAAGTATGCTGGCTGGCAACGCCCGATTCCTGCGGTCTGCAATGAAGATCCTCGTCGTCGACGATCATGCGCTGATCCGCGAAGCGCTGCGGGGCGTGCTGGCCGAGCTGGCTCCCGGCGCGTCGATCGCCGAAGCGGCCGATGCGCGGGGTGCGGCGCAGTGCGTCGGCGCCGATCCGATCCTGG
>DATLGW010000137.1:0-1856 GCA_035540315.1 Burkholderiaceae bacterium
GCCTGCAGGCGTACGGGCTGACCGGCCGCGTGATCGCGACCTGCCGCGGCCGCGCGCTCGAGGGCATCGAGTTCCGCCACCCGTTGTACGACCGGGCATCGCCGGTGTACCTGGGCGAATACGTGACCCTCGATACCGGGACCGGCATCGTGCACTCGTCGCCGGCGTACGGCGTCGAGGACTTCGAGTCCTGCAAGCGCTACGGGATGCAGGACGCGCAGATTCTGAACCCGGTGACGGGCGACGGACGCTACGCCGAATCGCTGCCGCTGTTCGGCGGACTGACGATCTGGGACGCGAACCCGAAGATCGTCGACGAGATCGAGCGACGCGGCGCGCTGTTCGGTCACCGGAAGTATCCGCACAGCTACATGCACTGCTGGCGCCACAAGACGCCGATCATCTACCGCGCGACCAGCCAATGGTTCGCCGGCATGGACGTCGAGCCCAGGCAGGGCCGGACGCTGCGCAAGCTCGCGCTGGCCGCGGTCGACGCCACGCAATTCTTCCCCGGCTGGGGCAAGGCGCGGCTGCACGCGATGATCGCGAACCGCCCCGACTGGACGCTGTCGCGCCAGCGGCAATGGGGCGTGCCGATGGCGTTCTTCGTGCACCGCGAGACCGGCGAGCTGCATCCGCGCACGCTGGAGCTGCTCGAGCAGGTCGCGCAGCGCGTCGAGCGCGGCGGCATCGAGGCGTGGCAGACGCTGGATCCGCGCGAGCTGATCGGCGACGACGTGCGCGACTACGAGAAGAATCGCGACACGCTCGACGTGTGGTTCGACTCGGGGACGACGCACCAGACGGTGCTGCGCGGGTCCCACCGCGACGAGCTCGCGTTCCCGGCCGACATGTACCTCGAGGGATCGGATCAGCACCGCGGATGGTTCCATTCATCGCTGCTGACGTCGTGCATGCTCAACGGCGTCGCGCCGTACCGGTCGCTGCTGACGCACGGTTTCGTCGTCGACGGTGAAGGCCGCAAGATGTCCAAGTCGCTCGGCAACGTGATCGCGCCGCAGAAGGTGTCGGGAACGCTCGGCGCGGAGATCCTGCGGCTGTGGGTCGCGAGCACCGACTACTCGGGCGAGCTGTCGCTGTCCGACGAGATCCTGAAGCGCGTCGTCGAGAGCTACCGCCGGATCCGGAACACGCTGCGGTTCCTGCTGGCGAACACCTCCGATTTCGACATCGACCGCGACGCGGTGCCGCTCGAGAGGATGCTCGAGATCGACCGGTATGCGATCGCTCGAACGGCTCAGCTGCAGGCCGAGCTGCTCGAAGCCTACGCGCGCTACGAGTTCCATCCGGTCGTCGCCGGCCTGCAGACGTTCTGCTCCGAGGACCTGGGGGCGTTCTACCTCGACGTGCTCAAGGACCGGCTGTACACGACCGGCCGGGATTCGCTGCCGCGACGCTCGGCGCAGACGGCGCTGCACCACATCGCGAACGCGTTGCTGCGGATGATGGCGCCGATCCTGTCGTTCACTGCCGAGGAGGCGTGGGCGACGTTCGCGCCGCAGCTGTGGCGAACGCAGGGCGAGACGATCTTCACGCAGACCTACCATGCGCTGCCGCAGGTACCGCAGGGCGATGCGCTGCTGGCGCGCTGGGAACGGCTGCGCGGGATCCGCGCCGAGGTGATGCGCAAGCTCGAGGAGGTGCGCGCCGCCGGCGGCATCGGTTCATCGCTGCAGGCCGAAGTCGAGATCCGCGCGTCCGGCGAGCGATACGCGCTGCTTTCAGCGCTCGGCGACGATCTGCGGTTCGTGCTGATCACGTCGCAGGCGCGCGTGACCGAAGTCGCATCGGAGGACGAACAGGCGATCATCGTGGCGCCGAGCGCGCATCCGAAG
>DATLGW010000138.1:0-8370 GCA_035540315.1 Burkholderiaceae bacterium
GTCGATCATGACGATCTTCTGGTGCTGCGACCCGCCCAGCGGCAGCGTGTTGTCGAACCGGTACTGGATCCGCCGGTGCGGCTTCCAGTTCAGCCCGAGCGTCGGCAGCAGCTCGCGGTCCTTGCCGAACACCATCGGGTAATCCCAGTTCAGGATCCGGACCTGCAGCGACCGGCGCCGGCGCGCCAGGCGGTTCAGGAAGTCCCCGAGCTGCACCCGCGGCCGACCGGCCTCGTCGTACGACAGCACGGTGCGGCTGTCGAAATCCCAGCCGAGGATCAGGATCGAGCGCTGCGCCCGCTCGGCGGCGCGCATGAACGCGTCGAAGTAGGCGTTGCCATCGATCAGCAGCGCGACCCGCCGCGCCCGGGTGTCGGCGCAACAGTTCTCGCCCAGTCGCAGCAAGGTTTCAGAGGACGTCCCTGGCATCGGTCGCTTCGGTTGCGAGTCTGCTCCGCCCGATGCAAATGCCATACCCGGAAGAGCGTGTCGCAAATTTGCCAAACCGCACACCCGCGGCGGGCGGCGGACCGTAGCATCTGGCCCACGTCGCCTGCCACACCGAGCCGCTCATGATCCGCTCCCGCAACCGCCGCTTCACGGCCCGCCGGCGCTCGGACTCCCCGCTGGACGGACTCGAGCTCGAACTGGCCGACGACCTCGGCACGCTGCGTTTCACGCTGGCGGCCGACTACCTGACGGCCGTGCGCCGGCCCCCGGAGCTCGATTCGGTGACGATCGAGATCGCCGATGCCGCCGGAACGATCCGGCTGACCCGGCAGGAGGCCGCGATCGCCGGGGCCCGCGACTATCTGCCGCTGGATGCGCCGGTCGCCATCAGCTGCCTGAGCGGCGCGCCCGGATATCGCTACCGGACGCACGAGGTCGATCTGGCGCTGAGCCGCGACGAACTGCACCGGCTGCTGCGGCAGGATCTGACGCCGGCCGAATTCCATGCATTGTTCGGGCGGCTCGGCGGGTTCCGGGAGATCGCGCCGGCGCTGTACGACCGCACCAGCGGGGCCGCGCTGCAGCCGGTTCGACCGGCCGCGGCGACGGCAGGCCCCACCCGCCTGATGCGCTGCCTCGAGCGTGCGCTGGCGCCGGTGTTTCCGCTGTTTGCGGCGTTGAGCGCCGCGTCGCCGCTGCGCAGCGCCCCGAGCCGGTAAGCCCGGCGCAAACGCGGCCACCGTCCGACTCGCCCGCGAGTCGCGCGCCGACGCGCACCCCTGGTGCGCCGCATGGCCGATCGGCTCAGCCGAGCGCGACGTCCAGGACCATGATCAACGCGAATCCCGCGAGCAGCCCGATCGTGGCCGGAGTCTGGTGACCGTTGCGGTGGGTCTCCGGGATCACCTCGTGCGACACGACGAAGATCATTGCGCCGCCGGCCAGCCCCAGCCCCAGCGGATAAGCGGCCGCCATCCCCGTCGTCAGCCCCAGCCCCATCAACGCGCCCAGCGGTTCGACCAGGCCGGTGCCCGCGGCAATCAGCGCCGCTCGCAACGGCGCCACGCCGATCGTGCGCAGCACCATCGCGACCGCCAGCCCCTCGGGGACGTTCTGCAGCATGATCGCGGCGGTCAGCGGCACGCCGACGCTGAAGTCGCCGCGCGAGAACCCGATTCCGATCGCCATGCCTTCGGGCAGGTTGTGCAGCGTGATCGCGAGCACGAACAGCCAGATGCGGCTGACGCGACGGGTGCCGGCGCCGAATTCGCCGGCGAACTCGTGCTCGTGCGGCGTGAACTGGTGCAGGCCCAGCATCAGGACGACCCCCAGCCCGATGCCCGCCGTCACCAGCAGCGCGCCGGCGATCGCGCCGCCGGCGAGCTGCTCGCCCGCATCCAGCCCGGGCAGCAGCAGCGAATAGGCGCTCGCCGCCAGCATCATTCCGGCAGCCGATCCGAGCAGCACGTCGTGCGCGCGCTCGGTGAGCCCGCGCAGCAGCAATCCGAGCAGGCCGCCGGCAGCCGTCGCCGCGAACGCCGCCGACCCGCCGGCAAGCGCCGGCCACAGATGCGCGTCGGCACGGCCGGCCGCCACCTGCCACAGCGTGGCCAGCAACAGCACCACCAACACCGCCAGCGCGCCGGCCAGCCCTGCGGTGGTGCCCGGATGCGCGCGTGCCTGGCGCTGCCAGATGCTGCGCCAATCGGCAATCGGGTCGCCGCCCATCGTGTTCATTGGGGGTCTGCTCGGGAGGCTTGAGGAGTCGCGGTAAGATCGTACGATGGCCGAGAACACTGCACCCGAAACGACCCCACGGCTTTCCTTCGCGAAGGACCGCATCAAGTTCGTGCTGCTCGAGGGCGTCCACGCGTCGGCGATCGACGTGCTGCGCCAGGACGGCTACACGAACGTGCAGACGTTTCCGAAGTCGCTGTCGGGCAGCGAGCTCGTCGATGCGATCGGCGATGCGCACTTCGTCGGGATCCGCTCGCGCACGCGGCTGACCGCCGACGTGCTGCGGCAGTGCCCGAAGCTGACGGCGGTCGGCGCATTCTGCATCGGCACCAATCAGATCGACTTGAAGGCGGCCGCGCTGCAAGGCGTGCCGGTGTTCAACGCACCGTTCTCCAACACCCGCAGCGTCGCCGAGCTCGTGCTGGGCGAGATCATCATGCTGATGCGCGGGATCCCGTCGAAGAACGCGCTGCTGCACCGGGGCGGCTGGGACAAGAGCGCCGCCGGCTCGTACGAAGTCCGCGGCAAGACCGTCGGCATCGTCGGCTACGGTCACATCGGCACCCAGATCGGCATCCTGGCCGAGCAGCTGGGCATGTCGGTGCTGTTCCACGACGTCGAGGCGAAGCTGCCGCTGGGCAATGCGCGCCGCGCCGCGTCGCTCGACGACCTGCTCGAGGTCTCGGACGTGGTGACGCTGCACGTGCCGGAGACGCCGGCGACGATGAACATGATCGGGGCGCGCCAGCTCGCCCGAATGAAGCGCGGCAGCGTGCTGATCAACGCGTCGCGGGGCACCGTGATCGACATTCCCGCGTTGGTGGCCGCGCTGGAGTCCCGCCATCTGGCCGGCGCCGCAATCGACGTGTTCCCGGTCGAGCCCAAGGGCAACGATTCGACGTTCGAGACCCCGCTCGCCCGCTTCGACAACGTGCTGCTGACCCCGCACATCGGCGGCTCGACTTCCGAGGCGCAGGCGAACATCGGCACCGAGGTCGCCGCCAAGCTCGTGCGCTACAGCAACAACGGATCGACCGTGTCGGCGGTCAACTTCCCCGAGGTTTCGCTGCCCGAGCACACCGGCAAGTGCCGGCTGCTGCACATCCACCGCAACGTGCCGGGCGTGCTCGCGCAGATCAACGAGCGTTTTTCCGAGCACGGCATCAACATTTCCGCGCAATACCTGCAGACCGATCCCGTGATCGGCTACGTCGTCATCGACGTCGACGCGACCGCCAGCGAGATCGCGCTCGGCGAGCTGTGCTCGATCGACGGGACGATCCGCTGCCGGATCCTGTACTAGCCGGCGTCTAGAGCGCCAGCGCCGCCGGCCGACCGGCCGACGATCAGCTGCCCTCCGGCGCACGTACAATCCCGATTTTTTCCCATGAGCGACTCCCGCGGAATCGCCGTGCGCGGCTGGCGCGCGCGGCTGGCAGCGCAGCTCGAGCGGCCGGCAACGCAGCGTGGAATCATTGCGCTGATCCTCGCGAACGCCGCGATCCTTGGCCTGGAAACGAGCCCGGCCGTGATGGCCCGGTGGGGCGAAACGCTGCTCGTGCTCGATCAGGCGATCCTGACGATCTTCGTCGTCGAGATCGCGCTGCGGATCGTCGCGCACGGCCCCCGCTTCTTTCGCGATCCGTGGAGCCTGTTCGATTTCGCCGTGGTCGCGATCGCGCTGGTTCCCGCCGCCGGTCCGTTCTCGGTGCTGCGGGCATTGCGCGTTCTTCGGGTGCTGCGGTTGATGACGATGCTGCCGAGCATGCGGCGCGTCGTCGCCGGATTGCTGAGCGCGGTCCCGGGCCTGATCTCGGTGTTCGGCGTGTTGCTGATCATCTTCTACGTCGGCGCGGTGATCAGCACCAAGCTGTTCGGCGAGCAGTTCCCCCAGTGGTTCGGCCACCTGGGCGCCAGCGCCTATACGCTGTTCCAGGTGATGACGCTCGAGAGCTGGTCGATGGGCATCGTGCGACCGGTGATGGAGGAGTTTCCGTACGCATGGATGTTTTTCATCGTGTTCATCCTGGTGTCGACGTTCACGATGCTGAACCTGTTCATCGCGGTGATCGTCAACGCGATCCAGTCCGAAGCCACGCGCGACGCGATCGGTGCGGCCCCCGAGGATCCGACGGTCGCCGAGCTGCGCCGGCTGCGCGAGGAGGTCGCCTCGCTGCGCGACCTGCTGACGCGCGGCGACGGCCGCGGCGGCGCCCGCGCGGCGAGCCTGCCTCCGCAGAACGCGCAGCGCTGAGCCCGCGAGCGCGCGCCGCCCGCTGATGCGACGCTTGCAACGACCGCCGACGATGCGCATGCGCCTGCCGGTCCGGATTGCCGCAGCGCTGCTGCCGATGCTGCTGACGGCGCAGTCCGTTGCCGAAGCGCCGGCGCCGCCGCGTTCGCGCGCGCTCTCGCTCGCTTCGGCCGAGGAGGTCGAGCGGATGGCCGACGCGCAGTACCGCAACCTGCTGTCGCAGGCGGCGGCCGCACGGGCGCTCGCGCCGCCCGACCATCCGATCCGGGTCCGGGTGCGCGCGATCGCCGATCGGATGATCCCGCACGCGCCGCGGTACAACGAGCGGGCCCGCAGCTGGCGCTGGGAGCTCAACGTGTTCGGCTCGAAGCAGATCAACGCATTCTGCATGCCCGGCGGCAAGATCGGCATCTTCACCGGCATCGTCGATCGGCTGCAGCTGACCGACGACGAGATCGCGATGGTGATCGCGCACGAGATCGCGCACGCGCTGCAGGAGCACGGGCGCGAGCGCGTCGGGCAGGCGCGCGCCGCGCAGTGGGTCACGCTCGGCGCATCGGTGTTCTCGCAGATCCTCGGCTACGGCGACCTGGGCGGAGCGCTCGCATCCGGCGGCTCGCAGATGCTGCTGCTGAAGTACGGCCGCGACGACGAGCTCGAAGCCGACGCAATCGGCATGGAGCTCGCAGCGCGCGCCGGTTTCGATCCGCGCGCCGCGGTATCGCTGTGGCAGAAGATGTCGGCGCAGGCGCAGCGCGCGCCGCCCGAGTGGCTCTCGACGCATCCGTCGCACGCGAACCGGATCCGGCAGATCGAAGCGCGGCTGCCGAAGGTGCTGCCGATCTACGCGCAGGCGGTCGGCAGACCGGCCGACAAGCCGCCGCCGCCAGCCGCGCCGCGTCAGCCGTAGGCGGATCGCGGCGGGGCTTCACGGCGGCCGCGGAATCGTCGATAGTAGCCGCTGGAACGCAGACACGAGGCCCCCCATGAAGCTCTATTGCCACCCCGCATCGACCACCAGCCGCGTCGTGATGCAGTACGCCGCCAAGGAGCTGCCGCAGCTGCAGTACCAGATCGTCGACCTGTTCACCGGCGAGCACCAGCAACCGGCGTATCGCGCGCTGAACCCGAGCTGCCTGGTGCCGATGCTCGAGGACGGCGACTTTCGCCTCACCGAGTGCTCGGCGATCCTGAAGTACCTGGCCGACAAGACGGGGTCGGCCGCCTACCCGCAGGAGCTGCGCGCGCGGGCGCGCGTCAACGAAGTGATGGACTGGTTCAACACGAACCTGTACCGCGACCTCGCGTACAACCTCGTGTATCCGCAGACGTTTCCGACGCACAAGCGGCGCAGCGACGAGGCGCAGTCGGCGACCCTCGAATGGGGACAGCGAAACTCGCGCAACTGGATGAAGGTGCTCGATCAGCATCTGATCGGCAACAATCGCTCGCACCTGTGCGGCGACGCGATCACGATCGCCGACTACCTGGGCGCGGAGATGGTTTACATCGCCGAGCTGATCGGCTCGGACCTGGCGCCGTACCCGAACGTGTCGCGCTGGCTGTCGGCGATGAAGCGCGAGCCGGACTGGCGCAAGGTCCACGAGGCGATCGACGGGTTTGCCGCGTCGCTGAAGGGACGCCAGTTCGTCACGCTGTGACGGTCAACGGAGGCGCGCGATGATCAAGGGCCTGCATCACAACGCGTACCGCTGCCGCGACTCCGAGCAGACGCGGCGGTTCTACGAAGACTTCCTGGGCTTGCCGCTCGCCCACACGCTGTGGATCCGGGAAACGAAGACCGGCCGCAGCACTCAGGCGCTGCACACGTTCTACCGGCT
The DNA here is from genome assembly GCA_035540315.1 of Burkholderiaceae bacterium. GTDB lineage: Bacteria > Pseudomonadota > Gammaproteobacteria > Burkholderiales > Burkholderiaceae_E > DATLGW01. The sequence continues at coordinate 6,283 of DATLGW010000138.1, forward strand.
CGACGACGGCTCGTTCCTGGCATTCTTCGAGGTGCCGGACATGCCGTTCGAGTTCAAGCCCCAGCACGATTTCGACCTGCACATCGCGCTCGAGGTCGACGAGTCGGTGCTGCAGCCGATGATGGACAAGGGCAAGGCGCGGGGGATCGAGACGCGCGGCATCTCCGAGCACGGAATGATCCGCTCGATCTACTTTCGCGATCCCAACGGATACGTGATCGAGCTCGCCGCGAAGCAGCCCGCCCATGCGCGAATGATGGACCCGGCGCTCAGCGACGCCCGCGCCGAGCTCGACCGCTGGCAGGCGGCAAAAGGAAGGGCAGGATGATCGTCAAGCAGATCTGGACCGGCAACGCGTACCGGAACTTCAACTACCTGATCGCCTGCGGCGAGACCGGCGAAGCGCTGGCGATCGATCCGCTCGATCACGACAAGTGCTTTGCCGCCGCGCGCGAGCAGGGTTGGCAGATCACCCAGATCCTGAACACGCACGAGCATCGCGATCACACCGGGGGCAACGACGCGCTGGTGCGCAAGACCGGCGCCAAGGTGCTCGCGCACCACAACGCGCGCGACCGGATTCCGGAGATGGACCGCGGACTCGCAGCCGGCGACATCGTGAAAGTCGGCCGCAGCGTCGAGCTCGAGGTGATGGACACGCCGGGCCACACGATGTGCCACGTGTGCCTGCGTTCGCACACCGACCAGCCGGCGCTGTTCTGCGGCGACACGCTGTTCAACGCCGGCGCCGGCAACTGCCACAACGGCGGGCATCCGGAGGATCTGTACCGGACGTTCTCGCAGCAGCTCGCGCGGCTGCCGGCGGACACGCTCGTGTACCCGGGGCACGACTACATCGAGAACAACCTGCGCTTCACGCTCGATCGCGAGCCCGACAACGACGCCGCCCGGTCGATGCTCGACCGGCTCGCCGGGCAGGATCCGGCGAACGCCTACGTGTCCACGCTCGACGTCGAAATGCAGGTGAACACGTTCTTCCGGCTGCGCAGCCCGACGGTGATCGCGAAGCTGCGCGAGGCGTTCCCGGATCTGCCGGACGATCCGGATCCGGGCACGGTGTTCCTGAAGCTGCGGGAGCTGCGCAACCGCTGGTGACGCCCGCTACTCGGAGACCGCCTCGCCCGAGCCGCCGACCTCGGCCGGAAAATCCTTCAGCTTGAGCAGCCCGTCCCGCATCGGCAGCGCCGTCTCCGCGTAGTTCAGGTGCACCGTCGGCGCGAAGCGCACCGTCGGCAGCACGGGCGAATGGACGTCGGCGAGGCCCAGGCCCGGGTGGAGGACCATCACGTGGCCGCCGCACCGAAGGCAGAACCTGCGGTCGCTCATCGCGGTCTTCTGGAAGCGCCCGAGATACTGCTCGCCTTCGAGGACGCGCACGTCCTCCTGCTTCCACAGCGTGAACGACGTCACCGGCGTCCCGGAATAGGCGCGGCACGACCCGCAGTGGCAGTAACCCATCTCCAGCGGCTCGCCGCGCGCTTCGATCTCGATCGCGCCGCAGAAGCAGGTGCCCCGGTGCGTCGGTACCGTCGCAACCTGCGGTTCGTCGACGACCGTCGCTTCGGCAGCGGTGTTTTGCAGTTCCATCTCGCGCTCCCGGTTCAATAGAGAATCGACGGCAGAAATGCGCCGGCGGGTTCGTCGTAGACGCCGCGGCTCATCAGCGTCATCGGTTGCACGATCCGCAAGCCGTGCGCAAGGCACCAGCGCAGCAGCGCGGCGTTGCGGGTCGGCACCAGCACGCCGGGACCGTCGATTCGCGGCGCCGCGGCGATCAATGCCTGCAGGTCCTCGTTCGTCGCGCCGACGCTGTGGCCGAAAAAGCCGATCCCCGTCGTGTAGCCGGTGATGCGTCCGCCCTCCTCCACGACCATCGCCTGGCCTCGGCCGATCGCATCGCGAAGCTCGTTTTGCCGATCATGGCCGAGCACGCCCGCGGCGAGCCGGCTGCAGGCCTGCAGATCGGCGACCGCCGCCGGCCGCACCGGCCGCTGCGGCGAGCGCTCGCCGGCGAATTTTCCGTTCATCACCGACAGCGGTTCGCGCGCGTCGAATCCGAGCTTCGAG
>DATLGW010000139.1:0-8385 GCA_035540315.1 Burkholderiaceae bacterium
CTGGATGCCGGATTGCGCCTGCTTGCGCATTGCGCGATCGAGTCGTACGCGGTGCTGACCCGGCTGCCGGCGCCGCACCGCGCACCGGCGGAGGTCGTTCGCGAGTTCCTCGAGACGCGGTTCGGCGAACCCTGGCTGCGAATGGAACCGGAAGCCTACCGCGCGTTCGTGCTGGGGCTGCCGGCGGCTGCGATCTCCGGCGGCGCCGCGTACGACGCGTTGATCGCGGCCACCGCCGTGCAATGCGGCGCGCGGCTGCTCAGCTGCGACCGCCGCGCATTGCCGGTGTACCAGCGATACGGGGCGCAGGTCGAGCTGCTTTGAGCCATCTCGCCCGCCCGGAGCCGCTACCTGCCGTTGCCGCCGGCGCGACGCTGAACCGCCGGCTGACCGTCCTGCTGGTCGGCGTCGCGGCGCTCGCCGCCGGTTGCGGACTGCTGCGTCCGCAGCCGCCGGCACCGCTGACCGCGTCGGCCGAAGTGCCGCCGCGGTTCGCGGTGCCGACGACGCGCGAACGGATGGTCGCGCTGGCGCTGCAGGAGTGGTCGCTGTTCGGTTCGCCACGGGCGCACTTCTCTGTCGACGGCTCGATCGCGCTGCAGTTTTCACCCGCCACGCGCGCGACCCACGAGCTGCAGCCGCCGATGCTGGCGCGAGTCTTCGTCTACTGGTACGGCACCAGTCGCGTTCCGATCGTCGGCCGCGCGGGCGAGCTGCGGCCGTGGTCTGCAGCGTTCGTGTCGTGGCTGGTGCGAGCGGCAGTCCTCGGCGGCGACGTGTTCCCAGCGACGCTGCTGCACTGGGACTACATCGAGCGCTTCCTCGATGCGCGCGCCGACGACTTGTTCGCGACGCGCGATCCCGCCGGACATCCGCCGCGCGTCGGCGATCTCGTCTGCAACGCGCGCGACGACGGGCGACCGGCGTGGCTGGGGCGCGTCGAGGGTTTCGGACAGCTGCGGCGCGGGCCGTACCACTGCGAGATCGTGGTCGCGACGCAACCGGGCTCGATCGACACGATCGGCGGCAACGTCGGCGACGTCGTCGCGATGACCCGGCTGGCGACCGACGCGCACGGGCGGCTGCTGCCGCATCCGCAGCGCCGCTGGGCAGCGGTGCTCGAGCTGCGCGATCCGGCGGATTCTCCGTCATGGATTCCTTGAATCGCCCGTGAGCTGCGGGCCGAGCGCCGCGCGCGGCTCGTTGCGGCTCGAGCCGACGGCGAACGGCACGGCTGCGCCTCGAGCTACCGGAACGCGCCTTTCGCCTGCGGATCCGAATACGACTTGATCGGCGTGCCCCGGTACAGGATCTTCGCGTTGCGGTCGGTGATCTGCTTGTGCAGCGCGACCAGGTCCGGCTGCATGTCCATGCTCGGGACCGGCTCGTGCTCGAAGCTGCGGTAGGTGTCGACGCCGCGGACCAGCATTGCGCTGTCCTCGCCGTGGAGCTGCCGGACGCTGGTCGGGATGTAGCGGATCGCGAACCCGATCCGGCGATCGTCCGACGGATTCGGCGGCGAGCCGTGCACGAGCCGCACGTGGTGCAGCGACATCTCGCCCGGCTGCAGGTCCAGCCGCACCGCCTGCGACGGGTCGACGTCGACGGCGACCTCCTGGCCGCGCGTCAGCAGGTTGTTCTGGTCGAACGTATCGCGGTGCGGGATCTGGTCCTGCAGATGGGTGCCCGGAATCACTTCCATTGCGCCGTTCGCCGCGTTGCTCGGCGTCAGCGCGACCCATGCGGTGACGACGTCGGGCGCCGACAGACCCCAATACGTGGAGTCCTGGTGCCATGAAACGAATGCCGGCGTGCGCGCCTCCTTGATGAAGAAGTTCGTCGTCCAGCACAGCAGGTCCTGGCCGTACAGGTCCTCGATCGCATCGAGGATGCGCGATTCGTGAACCAGCTCCGACAAGAACGTGAACAGCAGGTGCGACTTGTGCCGGTACTCGCCGCGCAGCGGACCGCCGGCCTTTTTCTCGTACGCCTCGAGCTTCTCGCGGATCTGCGCGGCGCGCTCGGCGCTGATTGCGCGCAGCGGCGAAACGTATCCCTGCTCGCGAAACTGCGCGACCTGGGCATCGGTGAGCATCTTGGGCATGTCGAATCTCCTTGCGAGAAAGGCCTATCGGGCCATCGTCGAGGGCAACCACAGCACGAGCTGCGGGAACGCGATCACGATCCCGAGCGCGACCAGCTGCAACCCGAGATAGGGCCAGATCGACCGGAAGATGTCGCCGACCGAAATGCCGGGCGGTGCGACTCCCTTCAGGTAGAACGCGGCCGGACCGAACGGCGGCGAGATGTACGAGATCTGCATGTTCATGCAGAACAGTACGCCGAGCCAGATCGGGTCGTAACCCATCTTCACCGCCACCGGAACGAAGATCGGCGCCGTCAGCAGCAAAATGCCGATCCAATCGATGAAGCAGCCAAGCACGATCCAGACCATCTGGATCAGGACCAGCACGCCGACCGGCCCGAACGGGAACGCCTCGAGCGCGTGCTGGATCATCTGCGTGCCGCCGGCGAGCGTGTACACGCCGATCAGCGCCGACGAACCGAAGAACAGCCAGTACAGCATCGCCGTCGTCTTCGTCGTTTCCTCGACCGCCATCCGCACGTTGGTCCAGGTCAGCCGCCGCTTGGCCGCCGCGGCGAGCGCCGCGCCTGCGACGCCGACGCCGCCCGCCTCGGTCGGCGTCGCCCAGCCCAGGTACAGCGAGCCGAGCACCGTGAACGCGACCAGCACCGGCAGCGCCAGGCCGCGCAGCAGGATCAGCCGCTCGCGCAGCGTCGCGCCTCGTTCGGCCGCGCTCGGCCGGGGCGCCAGCTCCGGGTCGAGCCACGAACGCACCACGATGTAGCCGATGTACATCGTCGCCAGCAGCAGCCCCGGAACGATGCCTGCGATGTACAGCTGCCCGATCGACACGCCGGCGGTCAGCCCGTACAGGATGAACACGACCGACGGCGGTATCAGCGTCGCCAGCCCCCCGCCGGCGCAGATGCAGCCCAGCGCCAGGTCCTTCTTGTAGCCGCGCTGCAGCATCGCCGGCAGCGCGACGATGCCCAGCGTCACCACCTCGGCGCCGAGCACGCCGACCATCGCCGCCATCAGCGCCGCAGTCAGCACCACCGCGACTGCAAGACCGCCGGGAACGCCGCCGGCCCAGGCGGTCACCGCGCGGAAGATGTCCTCGGCGATCCCGGATCGCTCGAGCAGGCAGGCCATGAACACGAACAGCGGCACCGACACCAGCACGTGATTGCCCAGCAGCGTGAACACCCGGCTGACGATCAGCGTCAGGCCGGGGGGGCCGTACAGCAGCAGCGCGAAAGCCACTGCGACCGCGCCGGCCGCGAATGCCAGCGGCAGCCCGATCAGCAGCAGCGCGACGAAGCTCGTCGCCATCAGCACCGAGATCAGCTCGATGCTCATGCGCGCGGAGCTGTCAGCCGCACATATCCGAGCTCGCGCAGCAGGTTCACGAGCGCCTGCAGCAGCAACAGCAGGCCGGCCAGCGGAATCGCGGCCTTGACCGGCCAGATCGGCGGATTCCATGGCGTGCCGGTGCGCTCGCCGAGCAAGTACGACGCCCAAGCGAACTCGCCCCCGACGACGACCAGCGTCAGCGCATAGATCGCCAGAAACGGCAGCGCGAGCAGGTCCATCGTGCGGCGCGCGCGCTGCGAGCGTCCGGCATAGATCACGTCGATGCGCACGTGACGGCGTTCGAGCATCGCGTAGCCGCCGGCGAGCAGGTAGACGGCAGCGGACGCGTAGACGGTGAACTCGCTCGCCCACAGCGTCGCCCGCGCGAACATCGAGCGCGACACCACCTCGTAGAGCACGGCGAACGACACGATGATGATCACCGGGCCGAGGTATCGGCCGATCGCGGTGTTGACGCGATCGACCGCGTTACAGAGAGCCTCGAGCATCGCGAGCCGCGTCTGTGGACCCGAGGTGCGCGTCGGGCGTCAGCCGGCCTTCAGCACGCCGAGCTCGCGCAGCCACGCGGTCTGCGACTCGTAGGCGCGCTTGGCCAGCGGCGACTTCTTCGACCAGTCCTCCCAGGTCGTACGGGCCATGGTCCGCATCTTCGCGAGTTGGTCATCGGGCCAGTGGAACGGCGTGACGCCCTTCTCGCGCATCGCGGCCAGCGCCTTCGCATCCTCGACGGCGACCCGCTGCACCTGATCCCAGCTCCATTCGCGCGTCAGGCTGGTCAGGATCTGCTTGATGTCGGCCGGCAGCGCGTTCCACTGCCGCATGTTCACCGCGAACTCCTGCACCGGCATCGAGTGGTCCAGCCGCACCGAGTGCTTCGCGACCTCGAAGAAGCCCATCCGGTTGTTCATCGACTCGGTCGCCCAGTCGGCGGCGTCGACGACGCCCTTGTCGAGCGCCGAGTAGACCTCGCCGCCCGGCACGACGACGACCGATGCGCCGAGCTTCGTGATGATCTCGGCGAACATCCCCTGCGGCGTGCGCACCTTCATTCCCTTGAAGTCGTCGGTCGAGCGCAGCGGGCGCTTCGACACCAGCGCCTCCACGCCCCACCAGCTGACGCCGACCGGATAGACGTTGAACCGCGCATAGGCCTCGCGCAGCATCTCCAGTCCGCCGCGATGGTGATACCAGGCCTCCGCCTGCCACGGATGCTGATAGCCGAACACGAGGTCGCCGATCACCGCGAAACCGGGGTCCTTGCCGGTGAAGTAGACCGGCGCCGTCGAATGCGCATCGAGCACGCCGGCCGAGACCGCGTCCAGCGTCTCGAACACGCCGGTGACCGAACCCGCCGCAAACGGCTGGATCTCGAGCCTGCCGTTGGTCGCAGCCGCGACACGCTGGCAGAAGTCCTCGAACGCCTTGTACGTGAGCTCGGCCGCGCTCCACATCGACTGGCAGCGCCAGCGCGTCTTCTGCTGCGCGCGGACCACCGCAGGCGCACCGGCAATGGCGACGCCGCCGGCAGCGGTGCCGAGGAATTTCCTGCGCGATCCGATCGTGCTTTCGCTCATCACGTCTCCTCCTGAGGTCGCCCACGGCGGGCAGATGTGGCGCTGATATATCAGCCTGCGATGCTATACGCGCGCTTCCCGCCGCGTCAATCGCCCGACGGTGTCGGCAGGACGCGCGGCGCGCGAGCCCGTTGGTGCCGGTCAAACGCCGCGCGCGAGCGTCGCGCGCGTGAATCCTTCGACGTAATCGAGCAGCGCGTCGGCGGCCCGCGCAGCGCGGCGCTCGTCGCCGTCGGCAATGGCCTGCGTCACGGCCGCGTGGTGCGCACACGCCAGCCGCAGGTCGCGCGCCTTGCGGTGATGAAGGTAATAGAACCGCCGCGACATCGCATGGCACGGCGCGATCGCGGTTGCTGCATAGCGGTTGCGCGCGGCCGCGGCCGCCAGCGCGGTCGCTTGCACGTGCAGCCGCATGAAGCCGATCACGTCGCCGCTGCGCCCCGCAACCTGCAGCCGGGACGCGAGCTCGCCGAACTGCACCGCCTCGTCGGCGGTGCGCCGGCGTGCAGCCCGCGTCGCGACCAGCCGTTCGAGCTCGCGCCGGGTCTCGAGCAGCAGCAACTGCTGCTCGACGTTCATTTCGGTGATCTGCACGCCGTGGCGCTGCAGGATCCGCACCAGGTGCTCGGCCTCCAGCCGCTTGAGCGCCTCGCGCACCGGGGTGCGGCCGAAGCCGGTCATCTGCGCGAGCTCGCCTTCCGACACCAGCGCGCCCGGCGCGAGCTCGAGCGTGACGATCATCTCCTCGAGCCGGCGGCGAGCCTGGTCCGCCAGCGCCGGCGGGCGCTGCTCGACCGGTTGCACCGGAGCCATCCGTTCGCGCCGCACGCGGTTCGGGTCCGCTCGATTGGTCGTGAAGTTCATCCTCTGCATTCGCTGCGGCATCGCGGCAGCCGATCCGATTCCGGCGCCACGTTATCACACCGCCGCCCCTTGAAATCGCCGCCGCCCGCGGGCCTAATGGCAGGTCTCGCGCAACACTCGACGGGTGCGCCGCACCCGCAACCACGACCGATGGACCGACTCGAATTCAAGGCCGCCGTCGCCGCCGATCCGTCGCTTGCGGTAACGGTACAGAAGCTGTCGGCCGACTTCGGCAAGCCGACCGACGTGCTGGTGCGGATCGACGCGACCAGCGTCTGCCACACCGATTACGAAGCGGCCACGGGCCGGCTCGGGTTGCCGTTTCCGTTCGTGCCCGGTCACGAGGCGGCCGGCACCGTCGAGGCGGTCGGCCGTGCAGTCGAGCGGGTTCGCGTCGGCGATCGGGTCGTGCTGTCGTGGAACCCGGCGTGCGGAACGTGCTTCTATTGCAAGCGCGACACGCCGATCCTGTGCGAGCCGTACGTGCGCGGATTCGGCAGCGGCACGCTGCTCGAGGGCGACACCCGGCTGTCGCGCGACAAACAGGCGATCGGCCACCTGATGTTCCTCGCGAGCTTCGCGCAGTACAGCATCGTGTCGGAGCAAAGCGCGATCGCCGTGCCGCGCGAGATGCCGCCGGAGAAAGCGTGCATGATCGGCTGCGCGGTCGCGACCGGCTACGGTGCGGCCGAGCGAATCGCGAAGATCGACCCGGGCGACACGGTGCTGGTGATCGGCTGCGGCGCGGTCGGGCTGTCGGCGGTCCAGGGGGCGCGGCACGCCGGAGCCGGCTGCGTGATTGCGGCCGATCTCGATGATCGCAAGCTCGAGATGGCCGGACGTTTCGGCGCCGACGTGACGGTCGACGTGCGGCAGCGCGACCTGCTGACCGAGGTGCGCGCGCGCAGCGCAGGCCGCGGCGCGGATCGGGTGATCGAATCGGCCGGCACCGAGTCGGCGTTCCAGGCGTCGGTCGAGGCGGTGCGGCCCGGCGGACGCGTGGTCTGGCTCGGCAAGCTGTCGGCGAACACGCCGGTGTCGTTTCGCTGGGGCGCGCTGATGGGCGAGAAGCGGATTCGGCGCTCCAGCTACGGCGGCACGCGCGCCCGGGAAGACTTCCCGCGGCTTGCGCGGATGTACCTGGACGGCAAGCTCGCGCTCGATCCGATGGTCGAGCGGGTCGGCACGCTCGACGACGCGGCCGGCTTTCTCGACGCGATCGGCGAAGGCAAGGTGCTGCGCAACGTGATCCGGCCGAACGGATGAGCGCCGCCGCGCACCATCCGCTGCGCGATTGGCACGTCGACCGCCCGCATCGCATGCACCGGCTGGGCGATCTGACGTTGCGTTCGGGCGAGCGGCTGCGCGACACGTTCGTCAGCTACGTGACGCACGGCGAGCTGGCGCCGGCGCGAGACAATGCGATCGCCGTGCTGTCGGCGATCGGCTCGACGCATCACCGGCTCGACTTCCTGATCGGACCCCGAAAGGCGCTCGACACCGAGCGCTGGTTCATCGTCGCGATCGACGCGCTCGGCAACGGGCTGTCGATCTCGCCCAGCAACAGCGCCGCGCAACCCGGCGCATCGTTTCCGCGGCTGTCGATCGCGGACATGGTCGAATCGCAGCGGCGGCTGCTCGCCGAAGTGTTCGGCGTGCAGCGGCTGGCGGCGGTCGTCGGCGCGTCGATGGGCGGCATGCAGGCGCTGCAATGGGCGGTCGCGCACCCGGACGCGATGCAGCGCGTGGTCGCGATGACGCCGCTCGCGAAGACGCCGCCGTGGACGCGGCTGGTCAATCGCGTCGCGCGCGAAGCGCTCGGCCATGCGCATCACGACGACGACACCGCGCACCGGCTCGCCGCCGATCCGCTGTCCGGGTATCTGCCGCGGGACCATACCGACGCGATCGCGACTGCATCGGCGGCCGATCACGGCGATGCTGCGGCAGCGTGGCGGCGCTGGGCGCTGGTGTTTCGCGCGCTGCTGAACCGCTCGCCGGCGGCGCTCGAGCGCGAAGCCGACGTCGATGCCTGCGTCGCCCGGCTCGAGACCGATTCGGTCGAACAGCGGCTCGCGCCGCTCGACTGGATCGCGCAGAGCTTCGCGTACGATGCGCACGACGTCGGTCAGGCCCGCGGCTTCGGCGGCGACACCGCCAAGGCGCTGTCGAGCGTGCGCGCGCGCACGCTCGTTCTCGCGCCGCCGCTGGATCTGTACAACCCGGCCGAGCACGCGCGCTGGATCGCCAGCGTCATCCCGGGGGCGCGGTTCGTCGAGATCCCGTCGGTGCAAGGGCATCAGGCGGCCAACGCGGTCGATGCGGCCGACGTCGCGTTCGTCAACGCGCAGATCGCGGCGTTCCTGTCGGGTCCCTGAGCGGAACCGACGCCGCTCGCGCCGCGCCGGCCGACGACCGACTATTCGCGCGCCGTCGCGACCGATTCGACCGTCACGTCGAGCGCCACCGGCGAAGCCTGCTGCACCG
>DATLGW010000140.1:0-7816 GCA_035540315.1 Burkholderiaceae bacterium
GTCATTCCCAGCCACGGCACGCCGGGCAGCGCCGCATCGAGCGACGGGTCCGCGAGCCGCGGCCGGAAATCGATGTTGTCGCTTCCCAGACCGCGGACCAGCTTGGTCAGCAGGTGCAGTTCCTCGACCGTGCTCTGGCCCGATCCGAGCGCGGCGATCGCCTCGCCGCCGGCGTTGCGCGCGACGTCCGACAGCGCGTGCGCCGCGTACTCGAGCGCGGTCTGCCAGTCGACCTCGCGCCACTGTCCGTCCTGACGGATCATCGGCGCGAGCAGCCGGTCCTCCGAGCCGAGACCCTCGTACGAGAAGCGGTCGCGATCGGACAGCCAGCACTCGTTGATCGACTCGGTCTCCAGCGGCAGCACCCGCACTACGCGGTTCTGCTTGACCTGCACGATCAGGTTCGAGCCGAGCGAATCGTGCGGCGCGATCGACTTGCGCCGCGACAGCTCCCAGGTACGCGCCTGGTACCGGAACGGCTTGCTGGTCAGCGCGCCGACCGGGCACAGGTCGATCATGTTGCCCGACAGCTCCGATTCGACCGTACGGCCGACGAAGCTCATGATCTCGGAGTGCTCGCCGCGCCCGGCCATGCCGAGCTCCATCATGCCGGCGACCTCCTGGCCGAAGCGCACGCAGCGCGTGCAGTGGATGCAGCGGGTCATCTCCTCGGCCGAGATCAGCGGGCCCATCGACTTGTGGAAGATCACCCGCTTTTCTTCGCTGTACCGCGAATTCGATGCGCCGTAGCCCATCGCGAGATCCTGCAGCTGGCATTCGCCGCCCTGGTCACAGATCGGACAGTCGAGCGGATGATTGATCAGCAGGAACTCCATCACCGACTTCTGCGCGCTGATCGCCTTCGCCGACCGCGTCATCACCTTCATGCCGCGGGTCACCGGCGTCGCGCAGGCCGGCAGCGGCTTGGGAGCCTTCTCGACCTCGACCAGGCACATCCGGCAGTTCGCCGCGATCGACAGCTTCTTGTGATAGCAGAAATGCGGCACGTAGATGCCGAGCCTGTTGGCCGCATGCATGACCATGCTGCCCTCGGGCACCTCGACCTTTTGGCCGTCGACTTCGAGCTCAACCATGACGTCGTGACGTTTCCTGCAATCGGCGATCCATCGAGACCGGGCAGCGGGTCCGCCCGGCCGTGCTGGGGCTACACATATTCGGGAACGACGCAGCGCTTGTGGTGCACGTGGTGCTCGAACTCGCTCCAGTAGTGCTTGAGGAACGAGCGCACCGGCAGTGCCGCGGCATCGCCGAGCGCGCAGATCGTGTGCCCCTGGATGTGCTCGGCCACGTCGTTGAGCTTGTCCAGGTCCTCCAGCCGCCCCTGGCCGTGCTCGATGCGGTTGACCATCCGGTACAGCCAGCCGGTGCCTTCACGGCACGGCGTGCACTGCCCGCACGACTCCTCGAAGTAAAAATACGACAGCCGCATCAGCGACTTGACCATGCAGCGGGTCTCGTCCATCACGATCACCGCACCCGAACCGAGCATCGATCCCGCCTTGGCGATCGAGTCGTAGTCCATGTCGGTCGCAAGCATCAGCTCGCCCGGCACGACCGGCGCCGACGAGCCGCCGGGGATCACCGCCTTCAGCGCGCGGCCCCCGCGCATGCCGCCGGCGAGCTCGAGCAGCTTCGAGAACGGCGTGCCCAGCGGGACTTCGTAGTTGCCCGGCAGCTCGACGTCGCCGGTCACCGAGAAGATCTTCGTGCCGCCGTTGTTCGGCTTGCCGACTTCGAGGTAGCGCTGGCCGCCGTTGCGGATGATCCAGGGGACCGCCGCGAACGTCTCGGTGTTGTTGATCGTCGTCGGCTTGCCGTACAGGCCGTAGCTCGCCGGAAACGGCGGCTTGAACCGCGGCTGGCCCTTCTTGCCTTCGAGCGACTCGAGCAGCGCGGTTTCCTCGCCGCAGATGTACGCGCCGTAGCCGTGCACTGCATGCAGCTGGAACGAGAAGCTCGAGCCCAGGATGTTGTCGCCGAGATAACCGGCCGCGCGCGCCTCGTCGAGCGCCTCCTCGAAGCGCTCGTACTCGCTCCAGATCTCGCCGTGGATGTAGTTGTAGCCGACGCTGATCCCCATCGCGAACGCGGCGATCGCCATGCCCTCGATCACCATGTGCGGGTTGTAGCGCAGGATGTCGCGATCCTTGAACGTGCCCGGCTCGCCCTCGTCGGAGTTGCACACCAGGTATTTCTGCCCGGGGAACTGGCGCGGCATGAAGCTCCACTTCAGCCCGGTCGGGAACCCCGCGCCGCCGCGGCCGCGCAGGCCGGACGCCTTGATCTCCGCAACCACCTGCTCGGGCGTCACGCCCTGGGTCAGGACCTTGCGCAGCGCGCGATAGCCGTTGCGTCGCTCGTAATCCTTCAATCGCCAGCCGTCCGGCGTCAGATCCGCATAGATCTGCGGATTGATGTGGCGGCCGTGGAAACAGGTGTCGATCGCGGGCATCGGCTAGGCCTTCGAGTTCAGTTCGTCGATCAGCGCGTCGAGCCGCTCGGGCGTCATGAAGCTGCACATCCGCTTGTTGTTCACCAGCAGCACCGGCGCATCGGCGCAGGCGCCCAGGCACTCCATCTCCTTCAGCGTGAAGCGGCCATTGGGCGTGGTCTCGTTGTAGCCGATCCCCAGCTTCTGCTTCAGGTACTCGGCCGCCTTCGCACCGTCGCGCAGCGCGCACGGCAGGTTGGTGCAGATGCCGATCTTGAAGCGTCCGGTGGGCGCCTTGTTGTACATCCCGTAGAACGTCGCGACCTCGTACACCGCGATCGGCGGCATCCCGAGATACGCGGCGACCTCCTCGATCACCGGCTGCGACACCCAGCCGATCTCGTCCTGCGCGATCGCCAGCGCCGCGATCACCGCCGACGCCCTGCCCTCGGGCGGATACTTCGCGATTTCGCGGTCGATGCGCCGATAGGCGTCGCCCGACAGCACGCGCCGATCGTTCGGCATCGCGTTCATTGCCGGCCTCCGCAGGCGGGCGTCATCGGTCGATCTCCCCGAACACGATGTCCTGCGTGCCGATGATGGTGACGACGTCGGCGATCATGTGACCGCGCGCCATCTCGTCGAGCGCCTGCAGATGCGGAAAGCCCGGCGCCCGGATCTTCAGCCGGTACGGCTTGTTCGCGCCGTCGGACACGATGTAGATGCCGAACTCGCCCTTCGGGTGCTCGATCGCCGCGTAGGCCTCGCCCTCGGGCACGTGAAACCCCTCGGTGAACAGCTTGAAGTGATGGATCAGCTCCTCCATGTTCGACTTCATGTCGACGCGCGGCGGCGGCGCGACCTTGTGATCGTCGATCATCACCGGACCCGGGTTGTTCCGGAGCCACTCGATGCACTGCTTGATGATGCGGTTGCTCTGCCGCATTTCCTCGATGCGAACCAGGTAGCGGTCGTACGAGTCGCCGGTCTTGCCGACCGGGATGTCGAAGTCGAGCAGGTCGTACACCTCGTACGGCTGCATCTTGCGCAGGTCCCACGCGACGCCGGAGCCGCGCAGCATCGGCCCGGTGAATCCCAGCGCCTTCGCTCGCTCCGGATCGACGACGCCGATGCCGACCAGCCGCTGCTTCCAGATCCGGTTGTCGGTCAGCAGCGTCTCGTACTCGTCCACGTGCGACGGGAAACGGTTCGCGAAGTCCTCGATGAAGTCGAGCAGCGACCCCTGCCGGTTCGCGTTCAGCTCGCGCACCGCCTTGTCGCTGCGCACCGCGCTCGGCTTGAACTGCGGCATCGCATCGGGCAGGTCGCGGTAGACGCCGCCGGGGCGGTAATACGCGGCGTGCATCCGCGCGCCCGAGACCGCCTCGTAGCAGTCCATCAGGTCCTCGCGCTCGCGGAACGTGTACAGGAACACCGTCATCGCGCCGACGTCCAGGCCGTGCGCGCCGAGCCACAGCAGATGGTTCAGGATCCGGGTGATCTCGTCGAACATCACGCGGATGTACTGCGCGCGCAGCGGCACCTCGATGCCGAGCAGCTTTTCGATCGCGAGCACGTACGCGTGCTCGTTGCACATCATCGAAACGTAGTCGAGCCGGTCCATGTACGGCACGTTCTGCAGGTACGTGCGCGTCTCGGCCAGCTTCTCGGTCGCGCGATGCAGCAGCCCGATGTGCGGATCGGCGCGCTGAACGACCTCGCCGTCCAGCTCGAGCACCAGCCGCAGCACCCCGTGCGCCGCCGGATGCTGAGGGCCGAAGTTCAATGTGTAGTTCTTGATCTCGGCCACGGCGTCAGCGTCCCATCCCGAACCCCGGCTCGCGGATCACCCGCGGCACGATCTCGCGCGGCTCGATCGTGACCGGCTGGTAGATCACGCGCCGCTGCTCCGGGTCGTAGCGCATCTCGACGTAGCCCGATACCGGAAAGTCCTTGCGGAACGGGTGACCGACGAAACCGTAGTCGGTCAGGATCCGGCGCAGGTCCGCATGGCCCTCGAACACGATGCCGAGCAGATCGAACGCCTCCCGCTCGTACCAGCCCGCGGCTGGCCAGACGTCGGTGACGGTCGGCAGCACCGGGAAGTCGTCGTCGGGGCAGAACACCCGCAGCCGCAGCCGCCAGTTGTGCCGGATCGACAGCAGATGCAGCACGACGGCGTAGCGGGCCGAGTCCCACGCGCCGTCGCCGTACGACAGGTAGTCGACGCCGCACAGGTCGACCATGATGTCGAAGCCCAGCGACTCGTCGTCGCGCAGCATCCGCGCCGCATCGGCGTAGGCCGATGCCGGCACGACCAGCGTCAGCTCGCCGAGCCGCTCGGTCAGCGACGTCACGCGCTCGCCCAGCGCCGCTTCGACGGCCGTCCTCAAGGTTTCGAGTCTGGTCATCGGGCGGTTCAGCGGGCGATCGTGTTGGTGCGGCGGATCTTGTTCTGCAGCTGGAGGATGCCGTAGAGCAGCGCCTCGGCCGTCGGCGGGCATCCCGGCACATAGATGTCCACCGGCACGATCCGGTCGCAACCGCGCACCACCGAGTACGAGTAGTGGTAGTAGCCGCCCCCGTTCGCGCAGGATCCCATCGAGATCACCCAGCGCGGCTCGGCCATCTGGTCGTAGACCTTGCGCAGCGGCGGCGCCATCTTGTTGCACAGCGTGCCGGCGACGATCATCACGTCCGACTGCCGCGGGCTCGGGCGGAACATCACGCCGAAGCGATCGAGATCGTAGCGGGCCGCACCCGCATGCATCATCTCGACCGCGCAGCAGGCCAGCCCGAACGTCATCGGCCACATCGAGCCGGTGCGCGTCCAGTTGATCAGCTTGTCGAGGCTCGTCGTGACGAACCCCTCTTTCATGACCCCTTCGATGCTCATGTCGTCCGTCCGGGCGCGGCCGAGATCATTCCCAGTCCAGCGCGCCCTTCATCCATTCGTAAATGAAGCCGATGACGAGGATCCCGAGGAAGATCATCATCGAGGCGAAACCGAAGAAACCGATCAGCTCCAGCGAGACCGCCCACGGAAACAGGAACGCGATCTCGAGGTCGAACAGGATGAACAGGATCGCGACCAGGTAGTACCGGACGTCGAACTTCATCCGGGCGTCCTCGAATGCCTCGAAGCCGCATTCGTAAGGCGAGAGCTTCTCCGGATCAGGCCGCGACGGCCCCAGCAGCTTCCCGAGAACCATCGGCACGACGCCAACGGCAACGCCCACCAGTATGAACAGGAGGACCGGCAGATAGTTCTCTAGGTTCAATTCGCTCTCTGGCCTTGCGCTGAATCCGATTCACTTGATCTGGTGCCGACGGCGAGACTCGAACTCGCACAGCTTTCGCCACTACCCCCTCAAGATAGCGTGTCTACCAATTCCACCACGTCGGCGAAGCCCTTCATTTTACCTCGTACTCACTTCGGAATCTCGTTGCCCCGTGCAGGCGCGGGGGGCACGGTGTCGGCACCGGCGCCACGAGGCTCTGCCGGCGACGCGCCCGGCGCGGCGGCCGGCGCTCCCGGAAGCGTCGGGATCGAGCCGTCGACCGGCGCACGCGGCGTCGCGGGCACGACGCGCTCCATCACGCTGCCCGGCGCTGCCGGACGATAGTGCGCAGCGAACGCGAGTCCCAGCGTGCACAGGAAGAACACCGTCGCGCAGACCGCAGTGATCCGGCTCAGGAAGTTCGCGGAGCCGGTGGCGCCGAACAGGCTGCCGGAAGCTCCCGATCCGAAAGCCGCACCCATGTCGGCACCCTTGCCGTGCTGCAGCAGCACCAGCACGATCACGCCGATCGCGGACAGCACCTGAACCGTGATCGCCAATGACACCAGCATTTGCATCTGTCGTTTCCTCGAATCGATCAGGCAGCGCCCCGCGCCGCCTCGCCCGCGGTCCCGGAGGCCGCTTTACCGGCGGCCCCACGCGCCGCCTCGCCTGCGGCCCCTTGGGCCGCGTCGCCTGCGGCACCGAGCGCCGCTTCGCATATTCCTGCGAACTCCGCGGCGTCCAGCGATGCGCCGCCGATCAGTCCGCCATCGACATCCGGCTGTCCCAACAATCCGGCCGCATTCGCCGCCTTGACCGAGCCGCCGTACAGCAGCCGCAGCGATTGCGCGAACGCGACGCCGGCCGCGGCGAGCTCGCCGCGGATGAACGCATGCGCCTGCTGCGCCAGCTCCGGCGTCGCGGTGCGGCCGGTGCCGATTGCCCACACCGGCTCATAGGCGACTACGGCGCGCGACGCGTCGGCGCCGGCCAGCACCGGCGCAACCGCCCGCAGCTGCCGTGCGAGCACCTGCTCCGTGCGCCCCTGCTCGCGCTCGGCCAGCGTCTCGCCGACGCACACGACCGGGATCACCCCGGCCGCCAGCAGCCGCTCGGCCTTGCGCGCTACCGTCTCGTCGGTCTCTGCGAACAGCGTGCGCCGCTCCGAGTGCCCGACCAGCGCAAACGCGCATCCGAGATCCGCCAGCATCGCCGCCGACACCTCGCCGGTGTAGGCGCCGTTGTCGAATTCCGCCACGTCCTGGGCGCCCCAGCCGATTCCGCTGCCGGTCAGCCGCGCGGCCGCCAGTCCCAAGTATGGGTAAGGCGGACAGACGGCCACGTCGACCCGCGCCAGCAGCCGCCGCGCAACGCGCTGCGACAACCCGGCCAGCAGCGCCTCGCCGCTCGCGACGTCGCCGTTCATCTTCCAATTGCCGATCACCAGCGGCTTGCGCCGCCGACCCCGAACGCTGTCGGACATTCGAACCCGTTGCCGAAAAAGGAAAAGCCTTAAATTTTAGGCTTTTGGACGCACCAGGGTCAAACGCGGCCGGCGGCAGTCGAGCGCAGGCACTATCCTGGAGGCGGCACGGCGCTGCCGCCGTCGCCGCGGCGCCAGCGCCACAGCCAGACGCCGTAGCCGGAGACGCCATACAGCAGGAACAGCGAGAACAGCACCAGCGGCGGATCGGCCGAGACCAGCACGAACCCGAGCACGATGAACAGCACGAAGAAGAACGGCACGCTGCGCCTGAAGTTGATGTCCTTGAAGCTGTAGAACGGCGCGCTCGAGACCATCGTCAGCCCCGCGTACACCGTCAGCACCCATGCGACCCAGCGCAGGTCGGTGCCGGTGTACTCGATCCAGCGCGCCTCGCGCAGGTCGGTCGCGATCCACACCAGCCCCGCAATCAGCGCGGCCGCAGCCGGGCTGGGCAAGCCCTGGAAGTAGCGCCGGTCGACGGTGCCGATGTTGGTGTTGAAGCGCGCCAGCCGCAACGCGGCGCCGGCCACGTAGATGAACGCCGCCAGCCAGCCCCACTTGCCCATGCCCTTCAATGCCCACTCGTACACCACC
>DATLGW010000141.1:0-5051 GCA_035540315.1 Burkholderiaceae bacterium
CGCGGCGACGTTGCGCGGATGCGAACGGCCGCCGAGGCAATCTGCGAGCGCTTCGAGCTCCAATCGGTCTGGAACCGGCGCGCCGGTGATCTGACGGCCGGACGCCAGCGGCTGGTCGAGCTCGCTCGGGCAGTGGTGTGCTCGCCGCGGCTGGTGTGCCTGGACGAGCCGTCGTCGGGGCTGAACTCGGAGGAGGTCGCGGCGCTACGGGCTGCGCTGACGCGACTGAACGACAGCGGCGTCACGATCCTGCTCGTGTCGCACGACATGGACCTGGTCAACGTCGCCTCGGAGGTCAACGTGCTGTGCTTCGGCGAGATCATCGCCCGCGGACCGTTCGGTCGAATCAAGGCCGACCAGCGAGTTCGCGATGCGTATCTGGGAGTCTGACGATGCCGGATGAATTGTTGCGCGTCGATGCGATCGATGCCGGCTACGGCGCGATGCCGATCTTGCGGCAGGTCTCGCTGAGGGTCGGAACCGACGAGAGCGTGGCAATCATCGGTGCCAACGGGGCCGGAAAGAGCACACTGGTACGCGCGATTTGCGGGCTGCTGCCGATCACGTCCGGTTCGATCAGCAAGAGCGGCAAGGCGGTGGGCGCGATGGCGCCGCATCGGCGAGTGCAGGAAGGGATCGGCGTCGTGCTCGAGAACCGACACCTGTTCGGTGAGCTGACCGTGCGAACGAACCTGCAGATCGCACAGCTGCAGGGCGCCCGCCGCCACGTCGATCGCGCCTATACGCTGGACGACGTATGCGCGCTGTTTCCGTTCATGCGCGAACGGCTCGACGCGCCGGTGGAGCTTCTGAGCGGGGGCGAGCAGCAGATGGTTGCGATTGCGCGCGCGCTGCTGCTGCAGCCGGACCTGCTGATCATGGACGAGCCCTCGACTGGACTTGCGCCGAAGATCCTGCGCCACATCGCAGAGGCGGTCGCGCAGCTGCGAACCCGCGGCATGGGAATCCTGCTGGTGGAGCAGAACGTCGCGCTCGCGGCCGAGATCGCCGACCGAGCCTACGTGATGTCGCTGGGCCGAATCATCCACGAGATCCAGCCTGGCCAGTGGGAAGGGATCATGCGCGACGAAACCGTGCTGCAGGCGTACCTCGGCGGTTGACCGAGTCCGGCCTGCGCGCGAGCCACTCCGGAGCGAACTCGAATGGAATTCACCGACCCCAGCGGATGGCGTACCCGGCTGACTCGGCGGATGATCGACGAATTCACGGCGTCGGGTATCTGGCGCGGCGAAACGCTGGCCGACTGTGCGCTGCGCCAGGCGCAACGCCAGCCGCAGGCGATTGCCGTCGTCGAAGGCGACCGCAGCGCCAGCTTTGGGGCGCTGGTGGCGCAGGCATCCCAGCTCGCGTCGGCGTTTCGGGCCAGCGGCCTGAAGCCGGGCGACGTCATCAGCTTCCAGCTGCCCAACTGGATGGAGGCGATGGCAGTGAATCTCGCCGCCGCGATGTGCGGGCTCGTGTGCAACCCGATCGTTCCGATCTACCGCGACGCCGAGGTGCTGTACATCCTGCGTGACTGCCGCGCGAAGATGTACTTCATCCCGCAGACGTTCCGCAGCATCGATTACGCTGCGATGATCGGCCGGCTGCGCGGACAGCTGCCAGCACTGCAGGAGACCATCGTCGTACGCGGTGGGGCCGAGGGCTGCACCGGCTACGACTCGCTGCTCGCTCGCGGCGACGGTGCATCGTTCATTCCGGCGCCGGTCGACGCGAATGCGGTCAAACTGGTTATGTACACGTCCGGCACGACCGGCAGCCCCAAGGGGGTGCTGCACACCCACAACACGATCATGGCCGAGCTCGTCGCGGTCAATGACTTCTTCCGGCTCGCTGATGACGACGTGGTGCTGATGCCCTCGCCCGTCACGCATATCACCGGCTATCTGTACGCGCTGGAGCTGGTGTTAGTGCGCGGCATCAAGGCGGTGCTGATGGAGCGTTGGAACGCCGAGGAAGCGGTGCGGCTGGTCGAGCAGCACCGCGCATCATTCACCGTCGGCGCGACGCCGTTCCTGGTCGAGCTGATCGACGAGGCGCAGCGCGTTGGCTCGCGGCTGCCTAGCATGCGCCAGTTCGTCAGCGGCGGCGCGCCGGTGCCGCCCGAGGTGATCCGGCGCGCGAATCGCGTGCTCTCCAACGGCATCGCGTTTCGCGTCTACGGCAGCACCGAGGCGCCGACCGTGACGCTGGGCATCCGGGATCGGGCGCAGCAGGAGCTTGGCGCCACGACCGACGGAAAGATCGTCAACCACCAGGTTCGGATCGTCGATCGCGTAAGCGGTCAAGCGCTGCCCGAAGGCACCGAAGGCGAGATCGTCACCCGCGGCCCCGAGTTGATGGTTGGCTATACCGACTGGCAATACACGCTCGAATCCTTCGACGCCGACGGCTACTTTCATACCGGCGATCTGGGCTACGTCAGCCACGGCGACCATGTGACCGTCAGCGGCCGAAAGAAGGATCTGATCATCCGCGGCGGCGAGAACATCAGTCCGAAGGAGATCGAGGACGTTCTGCATCAGCACCCGGCAATCCACGAGGCGGCGATCGTCGCGATGCCGCACGCGCGCTTGGGTGAGACGGTGTGCGCGTTCGTCATCCCGGCCGCCGGCGCCACCGTCGATCTGCAGCTGATCCGCGGCTGCCTCGAGCAGGCTGGGCTCGCTCGCCAGAAGTTCCCGGAGCGCCTGGAGATCGTCGCGGACTTGCCGCGGACGGCCTCGGGCAAGGTTCAGAAGAACGTGCTGCGGCAGCGGATTCGGGATGCACTTTCCGCGAGCAACGATGTCTGAGCCGAACGACGAGGCGCTGCTGGGCGCCTATCGGCGCATGCTGTTGATCCGCGCGATGGAGGAGCGCCTGGGCGAGCTGGTCGCAGCCGCCGAAGTTCCAGGCGCGGTTCATCTGTCGATCGGGCAGGAAGCCACCGCCGTCGGCGTATGCGCGCACCTCACCGACGAGGATTGGATCGCCAGCACCCACCGTGGGCACGGGCACTTTCTGGCCAAGGGCGGATCGCCGCAAGCAATGGCAGCCGAGGTGCTGGGGCGGGCAAGCGGCATTTGCGGCGGCAAGGGCGGCTCGATGCACGTTGCTGACATCGCACGCGGAATGCTCGGCGCCAACGGTATCGTCGGGGGCGGCATCGGGCTGGCCGCCGGCGCAGCGTGGGCAATGCAGCTTGCCGGCACCGATCGTGTCGCCGTCGCATTCTTCGGCGACGGCGGCGCGAATCAGGGCGTAGTCGCCGAGGCGCTGAACGTGGCGGCGCTATGGAAGCTGCCGCTGCTGCTGGTGTGCGAGAACAACGGCTATGCCGAGTTCTCGCGCGCCGACGCGGTGACCGCAGGGCAGATCGCCGAACGCGCCGCCCCGTACGGCGTGCCTGGTGTCCGCGTCGACGGCAACGACCTGCTGCAAGTCTGGCAGGCCGCGCAGATTGCCGTGCTGCGCGCGCGGCGCGGCGATGGACCGACGCTGATCGAGGCGCTAACGTACCGTCACCGCGGCCACGTCGAGACCGAGCGCAGCTTCCTGTCGCGCCCGTATCGGACCGATGCCGAGGTCGAGCAGTGGCGCGCCCGGGATCCGCTGCCGCGCACGCGAGCGCTGCTTGTCTCGCGCGGGTTTGCCACGGCGCAGCTCGACGCGCTGCACGAAGCGGTCGAGCAGGAGGTCGCCGCCGCCTACGAGCAGGCGCTGTCGAGCCCTGCGCCCGAATCCGCGGCCGCGATATTGCACATGCTCGATTGAGGAGGCCATGGCGCGCAAGCGGATGACGCAGGCGATCAACGACGCGCTCGTCGAAGAGATGGCGCGGGATCCGCGCGTCGTGCTGTTCGGCGAAGACGTGCAGACGAGCCTGTTCGGGGACACCCGCGGCCTGGTCGACCGATTCGGCGAAAAGCGAGTGCGCGACACCCCGATCTGCGAGGCGCTGCTCGCCGGCATGGCGGTCGGCGCGGCCGCGGCGGGCCAGCGCCCGATCCTGCACCTGATGTATGGCAACTTCGTCTACACCGCGTTCGACGCGATCGCGAATCAGGCGGCGAAGCTGCGCTACATGACTGCAGGCCAGATGCGCCTGCCGCTGGTGTTCATGGCGGTGTACGGAGCAGGTCGCTCGATCGGCGCGCAGCACTCGGACGTGCCGTACCCGGCGCTGATGAACCTCGGCGGGCTGAAGATCGCCGTGCCGAGCACGCCGGCCGATGCGAAGGGGCTGCTGAAGGCTTGCATCCGCGACGACGGTCCCACCCTTTTCCTGCAGCCGATCCGCCGCGGCGGCGAGCAGGGCGATGTGCCCGATGACGACTACATGATCCCGCTCGGTCAGGCGCGCATCTGCCGCCCCGGCCGCGACGTCACGCTAGTCGCGATCGGCGCAATGGTCCGGCACGCGCTGCGCGCCGCCGACGCCGTTGCACAGCAGGGCATCGACGTCGAGGTGATCGACCCGCGGACGCTTTTCCCGCTCGATTCCGCGCTGATCGTCGAGTCCGTCCGCCGCACCGGGCGCCTGATAATCGTCGACGAAGCACGGCGTACCTGCAGCGCTGCCGCGGAGATCGCTGCGCGAGTCAGCGAGTCGGCGTTCGGTGCGCTGAAAGGCCCGCCGCGGCGCGTGACGGTGGCCGATGTCGCGATCCCGTATGCGCCGGGGCTCGAGGAGGCGGTGCTTCCGAACGAGAATACGGTCGCGGAAGCCATCCGCGCTGCTGTCGAGGCGGGCGGCGAGCGCGGACAAGACGCAGCAAGTCGGAGAGAGCGTTGAAGGTGACGCTGAAGATGCCGATGTTCGGCATGAACATGGACGAAGCGACGATCGTGCGCTGGCACCGGGCGCCGGGCCAATCGTTCCGCAAGGGTGAACCGCTGTACGAGGTCGAGACCGAGAAGGTCACGTCCGAGGTCGAGGCGCCGTGCGACGGGAGGATGCTGGAGATCCTCGTGCCGGTGGATTCGGCGGCGGCGGCGGGGGCGGCGGTTTGTTCGATCGAGAAGAGCTGACGCCGTCGCCTGAGGCA
>DATLGW010000142.1:0-6946 GCA_035540315.1 Burkholderiaceae bacterium
CACGCGAACGTCGCCGCGCGCGCCGGATCGAGTCCGCCGCTGCGAACCAGATACCGGTCGTGCGGGACCCGAACCAGGTCCGCATAGCCGCCGGGCAGGTACAGCCCCAGATGCCGCGCCTGCTTCGGGCACAGATGGTCGTCGCCGCGAGCGCACAGGGCGCAGGCGCCGCAGCCGAGCCACGGATAGACGACGACACGGTCGCCGACGGCGACGTCGGTCACTTCGGCGCCGGTCTCGACGACTTCGCCGGCAATCTCGTGGCCCATCGTCACCGGCAGCTTGACGCCTGCCCGCTCGAACGACGACATCCGCCCGCCGCCCATGTCGAAGCCGCCGGCATGGAAGTGCAGATCGGAGTGACAGATGCCGCAGTGGGTCACCCGCACGGTGACCTCCCGACCGGTCGGTGCAGCGAGCTCGTCGGCGCGCGGTTCGAGCGCCGCCTTCCAGGCCGGCAGCGCCCAGCGGTGGGCACAGCGATGGTTCATACGGTCTTGCCTCGTTCGATGTTGCGGACCGCGCGATAATGCATCGAAAACCACGGGCGCGTCCCGATCGCTGCCGATGGGTCGCGCCTGCCGCGCCTGCGATCCGCACCGGAGCCTATGATGATCGAAAGCCTGTTTCCGCTGGGAATCGCGCACTACCTCGCCGGCGGACTGCTGATCGGCGCCGGCGTGTCGTTGCTGTTCGTGACCACCGGCCTGATCGGCGGCATCAGCACGGTGTTCAGCTCGACCTGGTCGTACCTGTCGCGCCGGCCGTTCTTCCAGCAAGAGCGGCTGGTGGGCAGCCGCGGGTGGCGGCTGGTGTACGCGGCCGGCCTGATCGCGGGCGCGCTCGCATTCGTGCTCGCGGGAGGCCCCGCGTTCGTGACCGAGGTGCCGTGGTGGCAGCTGGCGCTCGGGGGGTTTCTGGTCGGCTTCGGCGCGCGCCTGTCCAACGGCTGCACGTCGGGCCATGGCATCTGCGGACTGGGCTCGTTGCAGGTGCCGTCGTTGCTCGCCGTGCTGACGTTTCTCGTGACCGCGATGATCTCGGCGCGGTTCGTGCTCGCGATCGGAGGTGCGTGATGAGGATGCTGTTCGTGCTGCTTTCGGGCGCGCTGTTCGGTTTCGGGCTCGCGCTGTCGACGATGGTGCGTCCGGAAGTCGTGCTGTCGTTCCTGCGCTGGCACGACATGGGGCTGCTGCTGGTGCTCGGCGGCGCGGTCGTGGTCACGGCGCTCGTGTATTTCCTTGCGCCGAGGCTGATGCAGCGGCCGCTGTTCGCGCCGTCGTTCGGCGTGCACCCGTCCGAGCTCGATCGGCGCACGATCGGCGGCGCGGCAATCTTCGGCATCGGCTGGGGCCTGTGCGGCGTGTGCCCGGGTCCGGCGATCGCCGGGCTGGGCACCGGCAATTGGCCGCTGCTGATCGCGCTGGCCGGCATCTTCGCCGGCGCCTGGGTCCAGGGCCGCTGGTTCGGCGGCCTCGCAGGCGGCGCCGGACCGCAGGCCGCTCAGGGCGTGCGGTAGCTGACGGGCGACAGCCGAACGCGGTGCTGGCGCGGATTCTCGCGAAAGAAGAAGCCGCCCTCGCCGCGGCCGCCGGCTGGCAGGTACTGCAGCGTCACCTCGCCCGTCTCGATCACCTCACGGCCGCGAAATAGCTCGGCGACGATGCGCAGATCGGCCGCTGTCTGACCGCCTTCGTTTTCGGCGTGAAACCGCAGCAGCCAGTGTTCGCCCGCCCGCTCGATATCGACCACGCGCAGCGCGATCCGCGGCGGCTGCTCGTCGCCGCGCCACGCGACGTAACCGAGATAGCCGATCAATGCGGCAACCAACGCGACGCCCACCGCAGCGACCGCCCACTCGAGCGGCGACGCGATTCGCGTTTTCGGCGACTTCGACGGCGCGCCGGCCGGGTTCATTGCGTTGCCGCTACAGGATCAGCCGGGCCGCGGCGGCGCCGATTGCCGCGGGAAACCCCAGCACGATGCAGCTGCTGACGATCTCGCGCACCGAGGCATGGCCGGTCTGCCCGAACGTCCACAGCAGGTACAGGCTGATCAGCAGCACGATCGCATAGCCGGCGACGGTGTAGCGTGCGAATACGCTCCAGAACGCCGCGCCCGCCCGCGGCGCCTGCCCGCCGGGGAACTGGACCGAATACACGAACGCGTGCATCAGCGTCAGCGACAGCAGCGCCAGCGCGATCTCGTGCCACGGCGTCATCATGTAGGCCAGCAGCGACATCTCCTCGGTCGGCGCGACGTTCAAGCCCAGGAACAGCGCGCCGGCCGCCATCAGCAGCAGCGTGCCGGGGTAGCCGAGCCGGCGTTCGCGGCGGTGGTTCGTCTGCTCGTCGCGGGCCGACAGCTGACCGCCTGCGAGCACCGCGCCGAAGCTGCCGGCGGCCGTCTGCAGCGCGATCTTGCCGACCGCCTCGCGCGGCGGCGTCGACAGATCGATCACGTTGAACGCCAGCAGCACGATGACCGCCATCGCCGCCGCAACGGCGATCGCGACGAATGCGTCGACGACGTCCTCGAGCACGCCGCGGGTCCGCTTGAACCCGCTGAAGTAATCGACTCCGGTCAACAGCGGCACCAGCAGCACGTACAGCAGGATCAGCTTGATCTCGCTGATCTGGAATCCGATGTGCCACATCTCCATCGTCATCAGCATCGGCAGCGCGAAGATCAGCGAGCCGCCGAATGCGCGCGCGAGCCCGAGCAGGAATTCGCGGTCGTCGTGCGGGGGGTGGGCAGCCTGCGTCACGACCGGCTGCCGCGCTCGCGGGCTGGCTCGATCTTCAGCGCGGCATCACCCATCGCCGGATCACTTCAGCGGCTTGAAGCGCTGCCGGTGCGGCCGGGCGGCTTCCTCGCCGAGTCGCTTGCGCTTGTCGGCCTCGTACTCCTGGTAATTGCCGTCGAAGAAGACCCATTGCGACTCGTCCTCGGCCGCCAGGATGTGAGTCGCGATCCGGTCGAGGAACCAGCGATCGTGCGAGATCACCAGCACCGAGCCGGCGAACTCGAGCAGCGCATCCTCGAGCGCGCGCAGCGTCTCGACGTCGAGATCGTTCGACGGCTCGTCGAGTAGCAGCACGTTGCCCCCGGAAATCAGCGTCTTCGCCAGGTGCAGCCGGCCGCGCTCGCCGCCGGACAGCTGGCCGACCAGCTTCTGCTGGTCCTGCCCCTTGAAGTTGAAGCGCCCGAGGTATGCGCGCGACGGCATCTCGAACTTGCCGACCGTCAGGATGTCGGCGCCGCCGGAAACGTCCTCCCAGACCGTCTTGTTCGCCGACAGCGCATCGCGCGACTGGTCGACGTGGGCGATCTTCACCGTCGGCCCGACGATTACCTCGCCGGAATCGGGCTTTTCCGCGCCGGTGATCATCCGGAACAGCGTCGACTTGCCGGCGCCGTTCGGTCCGATGATGCCGACGATCGCGCCCGGCGGCACCTTGAAGCTCAGGTTGTCGATCAGCAGCCGGTCGCCGAACCCCTTGCTGACGTTGCGGAACTCGATCACTTCGTTGCCCAGCCGCTCGGCGACCGGAATGAAGATCTCCTGCGTCTCGTTGCGCTTCTGGTACTCGTGCGACGACAGCTCGTCGAATCGCGCCAGCCTCGCCTTGCTCTTGGCCTGGCGCCCCTTGGGGTTCTGCCGCACCCACTCGAGCTCTTTCTTGATCGCTTTCTGCCGCGCCGATTCGCTCGATTCCTCCTGCTTCAGCCGCGTCTGCTTCTGGTCGAGCCACGAGCTGTAGTTGCCTTTCCACGGAATGCCGTGACCCCGGTCGAGCTCGAGGATCCACTGCGCCGCGTTGTCGAGGAAATAGCGGTCGTGGGTGACGCCGACGACGGTGCCCGGAAACTTCTGCAGGAACTGCTCGAGCCATTCGACGCTCTCGGCATCGAGATGGTTCGTCGGCTCGTCGAGCAGCAGCATGTCCGGCTTCGACAGCAGCAGCTTGCACAGCGCGACGCGCCGCTTCTCGCCGCCCGACAGGTTCGCGATCTTCGCGTCCCACGGCGGCAGCCGCAGCGCATCGGCGGCGATCTCGAGCTGGTGCTCGGTGTCGGAGCCAGCCGCCGCGACGATCGCCTCGTACTTCGCCTGCTCGGTGGCCAGCTGGTCGAAGTCGGCATCGGGCTCGGCGTAGGCGGCGTAGATCTGCTCGAGCTTCTGCTTCGCCTCGAGCACTTCGCCCAGCCCGGACTCGACTTCCTGGCGCACCGTCTTGTCGGGATCGAGCTGCGGCTCCTGCCGCAGATAGCCGACGCGCAGCCCCGGCATCGGCGTGGCCTCGCCTTCGATCTCGCGGTCCTGGCCCGCCATGATCTTCAGCAGCGTCGATTTGCCCGAGCCGTTGAGCCCGAGCACGCCGATCTTCGCGCCGGGAAAGAACGACAGCGAGATGTCCTTCAGGATCACGCGCTTGGGCGGAACGACCTTGCCCACGCGATTCATGGTGTAGACGTACTGTGCCACGGCTTCGCCTGCTGCTTGCTTCGGAGGAGGAATCCGTGATTATCGCCGATGCGGCAGTGCCCCCAGCGCAACCAGCGCAGCGACCGCCGCGCCCAGCGCGAGCGCGGCGCCGGCCGTGCCCGCGGCATCGACCAGCGCGCCGGCGACGACCGGCGTCAGCAGCAGACCCGCGTTCGCGGAGAACGAGAACAGGCCGAATGCGCCGGTGCGGCCGGCAGGCGATACCACGGCCGCCAGCGCGATCGCCAGCAGCCCCGGATGCACTGCCGCGGCGACCCCGAGCGCGACCGCGCAGCTCATCATCATCACGCTGCTCATTGCCGCGGCACCCGCGACCGATCGCCCCTGCTCGACGAACCACAGCGGCGTGAACGCGTTGATCGCGGCGGCCCAGCCGTTGTAGCAGAACCAGCCGACGCACAAAAGCGCGACGGCGCCCCATTCATGCCGCTGCAGCGCCAGCATCGGCACGCGTCCGGGCGCCGCCGGGGGCGCCGCCATGCGCTTCCAGTCCCGCAGCGCCAGGAACGCCAGCGGCAGGACCGCCGGGACCAGCAATGCGCTGCGCCATCCGATCGCCTGCGCGAGCGGGCCGACCGCCAGCAGCGCAAACCCGATCCCAACCGGCCAGCTGGCGACGACGACCGCCATGCCGGTGGCAGCGCGGGGGCCGGCGAAATGTTCGGAGGCCATCCGCAGCGTGACCATCGTGATGATCACGCCGCCGCAGCCGGCCATCGCGCGCCCGGCCAGCGCGCCCCCGTAGCCGTCGGCAGCGGCCAGCATCAGCGCGCCCGCGGTCATCGCCACCAGGCACACGCACAGCACGCGCAGATCGCCGTAGCGGCGGGTCACGGCGGCACCGGGAATCGAGATCAGCAGCCCGGCGAGCATGTAGATACCCACCAGCAAGCCCAGTTCGGTCGCCGACATCCGCAGGTCCGCGCTCATCAGCGGCGAGACTGCCGCCACCGAGCCGATCTGGAACGGCGCGACTGCGCGCAGCAATGCCAGCGCGAGCATGTCGCGCGCGAAGCGGGCACGGCCCGGGTCCGCCGCGACAGCGGAAGAGTTCACCCATGCCCTCCAGGACATCGCAGACACGAGCGCCGGCCGCGTCTATCATCGACGGCGACGGCGCGTGCTGCGCACCGCCATCAGATCGCACGCGCTGCATCGACGCAAGTCCCCATGCCTGCCCCGACACCGACGCCCACGCCTTTTCGCCTGCACGTGCTCGACTCGACGCTGCAGGACCTGCGCGAGCGGCTCGCGCGCACCCGCTGGCCCGACGAGCCGCCGGATGCGCCGTGGACGGCCGGCACGTCGGTCGACTATCTGAGGTCGCTGGTCGCCTACTGGCGCGACGGCTTCGACTGGCGCGCCCAGGAAGCGCTGCTGAACCGCTTCGCGCAGTTCACGGTGCCGCTGGCCGGAATCGAGCTGCATTTCATCCATGAACGCGGGCACGGTCCGGATCCGATGCCGCTGCTGATCTCGCACGGCTGGCCCGGATCGCTGTTCGAGTTCGTCGAGCTGATTCCCCGGCTGACTGACCCGGCGCGCTTCGGCGGCGACCCGCGCGACGCGTTCACCGTCGTCGCGCCGTCGCTGCCCGGCTATCCGCTGTCGTTTGCGCCCGGGCAGCCCCGGTTCGGCGTGGAGGAGATTGCCGATACGTTCGCGACGCTGATGACCGACGTGCTCGGGTATTCACGTTTCGGCGCCCAAGGCGGCGACTGGGGCGCGTTCATCACGTCGCGGCTCGGCTGCCGCTATCCGCAGCGGCTGACGGGAATCCACCTGAACCTGCTGGCGATCCGCCGCGACCCGGCGCTGGTCGCGAGCGACGCGCCCGAAGAACGTGCATTCCGCGACGAGCTCGCGCAGTTCCTGAAGGAAGAAACCGGTTATCAGTGGATCCAGGGAACGCGTCCGACGACGCTGTCGTTCGGCCTCGTCGACTCCCCGGCCGGACTGGCCGCGTGGCTGGTCGAGAAGTTCCGCGCCTGGACCGACTGCGACGGCAACCCGGAGAACGCGCTGACGCGCGATCAGATGCTCGCCGACATCACGCTGTACTGGGCGACCGGCGCGATCGGCGCGTCGTTCTGGCCGTACTACGCGCGGATGCACCGCCCCTGGCCGATCGATACGGTGGGCGTGCCGACCGGCTACGTGCAGTTCCCGCGCGAGATCCTGCGCCCGCCGCGTTCGGTCGCCGAGCGCACCTACACCGACATCCGGCGCTGGACCGAGCTGCCGCGCGGCGGCCATTTCGCGGCGCTCGAGCAGCCCGATGCGCTCGCGGGCGAGATACGGGAGTTCTTCCGGCCGTTGCGGTAGCTGCGGGCGGACCGCATCCTGGCACGGCTGCGCTGCGCGTCGATGCGGCGGCGTGATGTAGTTCGCCGCCTGCGCGGGCGCAGACGGCTAGGCTGGCGATCAGTGTCAGCG
>DATLGW010000143.1:0-2076 GCA_035540315.1 Burkholderiaceae bacterium
GGCGTCGACTATGCGTTCGAGATGGCGGGCGCCGTCCCCGCGCTCGAGCTCGCGTATCGGGTCACGCGGCGGGGCGGCACGACGGTCACGGCCGGCCTGCCGAATCCGGCGGCCAACTGGCCGTTGCAGGCGGTGTCGCTGATCGCCGAGGAGCGCACGGTCAAGGGCAGCTACATCGGTTCCTGCGTGCCCAGCCGCGACGTGCCGCGGTTCGTCGCGATGTACCGCAGCGGACGCTTGCCGGTGGACCGGCTGATGAGCGAGCGGATCGCGCTGGATCAGGTGAACGAGGGGCTCGACCGGCTGGCCGCCGGGGAGACGGTCCGGCAGATCATTCGGATGCACTGAGCCGCGCGGCGGCGGTCATCGGCGGAGGAGACGGTGCGGAATTTCGAGACGGATTTCGACTACGTGATCGTGGGTGCCGGCACCGCCGGATGTCTGCTCGCGAACCGGCTCTCGGCGGATCCGCGCAAGCGCGTGCTGCTGCTCGAGGCCGGGCGACGCGACGACTACCTGTGGATCCACATCCCGGTCGGCTACCTGTACTGCATCGACAATCCGCGGACCGACTGGCGATTCCGCACGGCCAGCGAGCCCGGGTTGAACGGGCGGTCGCTGCTGTATCCGCGCGGCAAGGGACTGGGCGGCTGCTCGTCGATCAACGGCATGATCTACATGCGCGGACAGCGGCGCGACTACGACCACTGGGCCGAGTTGGGCAACCCGGGGTGGAGCTGGGACGACGTGCTGCCGTACTTCCTGCGGCACGAGAACTACCATCGGGGCGACAGCGGCGGTGACGATCCGCTGCATGGGCACGGCGGCGAGTGGCGGGTCGAGCGCCAGCGATTGTCGTGGCCGCTGCTCGATGCGTTTCGCGACGCGGCGCGTCAGGTCGGGATTCCGCCGATCGAGGATTTCAACCGCGGCGACAACTTCGGTTGCGGCTATTTCGAGGTCAATCAGCGCCGCGGCATCCGGTTGAATGCGGCGCGTGCTTTCCTGAAGCCGGTGCTGTCGCGATCCAATCTGACGATCTGGACCGGCGCGCACGTCAAGCGGATCCGGTTCGAAGGCCTGCGCGCCGTGGGTGTCGAACTGTTCCGCGAGGAGCGCCCGGGCCGCCCCGCCGGACAGGAGCTGTTCGTCGGCTGCCGCGGCGAAGTGATCCTGTCGGCGGGGGCGATCGGAACGCCGCAATTGCTGCAGTTGTCCGGCATCGGTCCGGGGCGCCTGCTGCAGAGCTTCGGTGTCAACGTCGTGCAGGATCTCCCGGGGGTGGGCGAGAACCTGCAGGATCACCTGCAGCTGCGCTGCGTCTACAAGGTGCAGCGCGGCACGCTGAACGAGGTTGCGTGCACGCTGTGGGGCAAGGGCTGGATCGGGCTGCAGTACCTGGTGCTGCGGCGGGGCCCGATGACGATGTCGCCGAGCCAGCTCGGCGCATTCGCTTACAGCGACCCGCGCCATGACCGGGCGAACGTCGAATATCACGTGCAGCCGCTTTCGCTGGAGCGTTTCGGCGAGCCGTTGCATCGGTTCCCGGCGTTCACCGCATCGGTCTGCAACCTGCGGCCCGAGTCGCGCGGGACCGTGCGAATGAAGGGCCCCGACTTCCGCACGCCGCCGGAGATCCGACCGAACTACCTCGCCACCGACGAAGACCGCCGGGTCGCCGCCGAATCGATCCGGCTGACCCGCCGGATCGTCGCAGCGCCTGCGCTCGCGCCGTTTCAGCCCCAGGAGTTTCGCCCCGGGCCGGAGTTCCAGACGGACGAGGAGCTCGCGCGCGCTGCCGGCGACATCGGCACCACGATCTTCCATCCGGTCGGCACGGCGAAGATGGGCCCCGACGGCGATCCAACTGCAGTCGTCGACGCGCACCTGCGGGTGCGCGGCGTCGTCGGCCTTCGCGTGGTCGACGCTTCGGTGATGCCGCTGATCACGTCAGGCAACACGAACTCGCCGACGCTGATGATTGCGGAGCGCGGCGCCGAGATGATCTCCGGCGACGCTGGCCGAAGCGTTGCCGAGCCGCTGCACGTCGCCGAGACGGTCTGAACACTGCCCGGA
>DATLGW010000144.1:0-20446 GCA_035540315.1 Burkholderiaceae bacterium
GGATCGCCGACGTGCCGATCTATTTCGCCGACCCGCTGGTTCGCCGCGCGATCAGCCTGCAGATGACGCCCGAAGCGCGTCCGCCGAAGGCGCGCGCGAACACGGCCGAGCTGCGCCGGCTCGGAGTCTCGCACGGCGACAAGGTACGGCTGTCGCAGCCGCACGGCGGCGAGGCCGAGCTCGAGATCGCGGTCGACGATCGCCTGGCCGACGGCGTGCTGCGGGTGGCGGCAGCGCATCCGACCACGAGTCGTCTCGGCCCGATGTTCGGGCCGATCACCGTCGAGCGCATCTGATGGACCTGCTCGGCGCAGTCACGACGCAAGGGCAGGCGCTGTTCGGCGCGGCCTGGCCGGTCGTGTGGAATCTGGTGAAGATCGTCGCGGTGGTCGCGCCGCTGATGCTTGCAGTCGCGTACCTGACGCTATGGGAACGCAAGGTCATCGGGTTCATCCAGCTGCGACTCGGCCCGAACCGGGTCGGCCCGCTGGGCCTGCTGCAGCCGATCGCCGACGGCATCAAGCTGATCTTCAAGGAAGTGATCGTTCCGGCGCAGGCGAACCGCGGGCTGTACGTGATCGGCCCGATCATGACGATCATGCCGGCGCTCGCCGCGTGGTCGGTGATCCCGTTCGGGCCCGACCGCGCGCTCGCGAACATCAACGCGGGGCTGCTGCTGCTGCTGGCGATCACGTCGCTGGAAGTCTACGGGGTGATCCTCGCCGGCTGGGCGTCGAACTCCAAATATGCATTCCTCGGCGCGATGCGGGCCGCAGGCCAGATGGTCTCGTACGAGCTCGCGATCGGCTTTGCGCTGGTCGTCGTGCTGATGGTGTCCGGCAGCCTGAACCTGACGCAGATCGTGCTCGGGCAGAACGTCGGCTATTTCGCCGACCGCGGGTTGAACTTCCTGTCGTGGAACTGGCTGCCGCTGCTGCCGATCTTCGTCGTCTACTACATCTCGTCGATCGCCGAGACCAACCGCCATCCGTTCGACGTCGTCGAGGGCGAGTCCGAAATCGTCGCCGGCCACATGATCGAGTACTCGGGCATGGGCTTCGCGATCTTCTTCCTCGCCGAATACGCGATGATGATCCTGCTGTCGGCGGTCGCGGCGATCCTGTTCCTCGGCGGCTGGGCGCCGTTCATCGATCTGCCGATCCAGATCGGACCGCAGTGGTTCTGGGACTGGTTCTGGCTGTTCCTGAAGACGGCGATCCTCGTCACCGGGTTCATCTGGGTGCGCGCATCGTTCCCGCGGTTCCGCTACGACCAGATCATGCGGCTGGGCTGGAAGGTCTTCATTCCGGTGACGCTGATCTGGCTGGTCGTCGTCGCGGTGTGGATGCAGACGCCCTACAACATCTGGACGCGTTGAACCGATGGAAGCACTGCGTGATCTGGTCAGAAGCTTCATGCTGGTCGAGCTGCTGAAAGGGCTGCGGCTGACCGGCAGGCAGCTGTTCTCGCGCAAGGTGACCGTGCGCTACCCGGAGGAAAAGACGCCGCTGTCGCCGCGGTTCCGCGGGCTGCACGCGCTGCGCCGCTATCCGAACGGCGAGGAACGCTGCATCGCCTGCAAGCTGTGCGAGGCGGTCTGCCCGGCGCTCGCGATCACGATCGAGTCCGACGTCCGGGCCGACGGCACCCGCCGCACGACCCGCTACGACATCGACCTGACGAAGTGCATCTTCTGCGGGTTCTGCGAGGAATCGTGCCCGGTCGACTCGATCGTCGAGACGCAGACGCTCGAGTACCACGGCGAGAAGCGGGGCGACCTGTACTTCACGAAGGAAATGCTGCTGGCGATCGGCGACCGCTACGAGGAAGAGATCGCCGCCGCGCGCGAGGCCGACGCCCGCTACCGATGAACCGCTGCGCCCGCAGCCGTGAGGCGGGCGCCAACTGAACGAGAAGAATACGGTGGATGCCCGATCGTTCCTGTTCTACGTGTTTGCGGCCGTGACGGTGTTCGCGGCCGTAAGGGTGGTCACCGCGCGCAACCCGGTGCATTCGGCGCTGTTCCTGGTGCTGACGTTCTTCTCGACCGCGGCGATCTGGCTGATGCTCAAGGCCGAGTTCCTGGCGATCACCCTGGTGCTCGTCTACATCGGCGCGGTGATGGTGCTGTTCCTGTTCGTGGTCATGATGCTCGACATCAACCTCGACAAGATGCGCCAGGGCTTCTGGCGCAATGCGGCGCTGGGCGGGGTGATCGCGCTGGTGATCTTCTTCGAGCTCGCGCTCGTGCTGTGGTTCCACTTCAGCGATATCCGGATGGTCGATGCGCCGGCGCTGCCGCCGACCTACAGCAACACGCAGGAGCTCGGGCGGGTGCTGTACACCGACTACGTCTATCCGTTCGAGATCGCGGCGGTCGTGCTGCTGGTCGCGATCATCGCCGCGATCGCGCTGACGTTGCGGCGGCGCAAGGACTCGAAATACCAGAACGTGGCCGAGCAGGTGCGCGTCAAGCGCAGCGACCGCGTGCGGCTCGTCAGCATCCCGTCGCAGTCCAAGCAGGCATCGTCCGGACAATGACCGTCACTCTCGCCCATTACCTGGTGCTCGGCGCGCTGATGTTCGCGATCGGCGTGGTCGGCATCTTCCTGAACCGGCGCAACCTGATCGTCGTGCTGATGGCGATCGAGCTGATGCTGCTGGCCGTCAACATCAACTTCATCGCCTTCTCGCACTTCCTCGGCGACATCGCCGGCCAGATCTTCGTTTTCTTCATCCTGACCGTCGCCGCCGCCGAGTCGGCGATCGGGCTGGCGATCCTGGTGGTGCTGTTCCGCAACCTCGACACGGTGAGCGTCGAGGAACTCGACACGCTCAAGGGCTGAGGGCGCGATCCCGATGAAGACTTCCTACCTGGTCGCAGCGTTCGCGCCGCTGGCGGGCGCATTGATCGCCGGGCTGTTCGGCCGGCAGATCGGGCGCGCCGGAGCGCACTGGGTCACGATCCTGGCGGTGCTGGCGTCGTTCCTGGCGTCGGTGTCGGTGTTGCGCGACGTGCTGGCGGGGGACACGTTCAACGGCACGCTGTACAGCTGGTCGATCATCGGCGACCTGCGCTTCGAGATCGGCTTCCTGATCGATTCGCTGACCGCGACGATGATGACGGTCGTCACGTTCGTGTCGCTGATGGTGCACGTCTACACCGTCGGGTACATGCGCGACGACCCGGGCTACCAGCGCTTCTTCGCGTACATCAGCCTGTTCACGTTCGCGATGATGATGCTGGTGATGGCCAACAACTTCCTGCAGCTGTTCTTCGGCTGGGAGGCGGTCGGGCTGGTGTCGTACCTGCTGATCGGGTTCTGGTACACGCGCCCGACCGCGATCTACGCGAACCTCAAGGCGTTCCTGGTCAACCGCGTCGGGGACCTGGGATTCCTGCTCGGAATCGGGCTGGTCGTCGCGTTCTTCGGCAGCCTCGATTACGTTGAGGTGTTCAAGGCCGCACCGGAGCAGGCGGCCGCGACGCTGAACCTGCTGGGCGCGGCCGAGTGGTCGCTGCTGACCGTGATCTGCATCTGCCTGTTCATCGGCGCGATGGGCAAATCGGCGCAATTCCCGCTGCACGTGTGGCTGCCCGACTCGATGGAAGGCCCGACGCCGATCTCGGCGCTGATCCATGCGGCGACGATGGTGACGGCCGGCATCTTCATGGTCGCGCGGATGTCGCCGTTGTTCGAGCTGTCGGACACGGCGCTGTCGTTCGTGCTGGTGATCGGCGCGATCACCGCGCTGTTCATGGGCCTGCTCGGCATCGTGCAGAACGACATCAAGCGCGTCGTCGCCTATTCGACGCTGTCGCAGCTGGGCTACATGACCGTCGCGCTCGGCGCGTCGGCCTACAGCGTCGCGATCTTTCATCTGATGACGCACGCGTTCTTCAAGGCGTTGCTGTTCCTGGCCGCCGGCTCGGTGATCATTGCGATGCATCACGAGCAGGACATCCGAAAGATGGGCGGGCTGCGCAAATACCTGCCGATCACGTGGATCACTGCGCTGATCGGCACCCTGGCGCTGATCGGCACCCCGTTCTTCTCCGGCTTCTACTCGAAGGACCTGATCATCGAGGCCGTCCGCTACGCGAACGTCCCCGGCGCCGGGTTTGCGTACTTCGCAGTGACCGCCGGCGTGTTCGTGACGGCGCTGTACTCGTTCCGGATGTACTTCCTGGTGTTCCACGGCACCGAGCGTTTCGGGCACGGCGGCCACGACGTCGCGCATTCGCCGCACGCGCCTGCGGCCGAGACTGCGCACGCAGTGGCCGTGCACGGACGCGGCGATCCGGATCCGCTGCATCACGGCGCGAGCCACGAAGCCGGCGCCGAGAAGGGGCACGGCGAGCACGCTCGGCCGGCTGCCCATGCGCACGACGAGCACCACGGCCCGCCGCAGGAGACGCCGGCGGTCGTCACGGTGCCGCTGCTGCTGCTGGCGATCCCGTCGGTGCTGATCGGGCTGTTCACGGTCGGTCCGATGATCTTCGGCGAGTTCCTGCGCGACGCGATCTTCGTCGACGAGCGCCATCCGGCGATGGCGCAGCTGGCCTCGCACTGGCACGGCTGGTTCGCGATGGGTACGCATGCATTCGTCACGCTGGTGTTCTGGCTCGCGCTCGCGGGCGCGGTGGTCGCCTGGTACCTGTACCTGGTCCGCCCTGAGCTGTCCGAGCGGATCCGCCAGCGCGCCGGCGCGCTGTACCGGCTGCTGGACAACAAGTACTACATGGACCAGATCAACGACTTCGTTTTCGCCGGCGGCGCCAGGCGGCTGGGCGCCGGCCTGTGGCGCGGCGGCGACCAGGTGCTGATCGACGGTGTCGCCGTCAACGGCAGCGCCCGGCTGGTCGGCTGGTTCGCCGGCGTCGCGCGCTGGATGCAGACCGGCTACATCTTCCACTACGCGATCACGATGATCGTCGGCATTGCGGTGCTGCTCGGCTGGTTCCTGCTGCCGCTGGTGCTGCGCTGATTCCGACCGCACGATGAACACGACCGTCTCGCTCCTCAGCGCCGCGATCTGGATCCCGATCCTGACCGGCGTCTTCGTGCTGGCGCTCGGCAACGATCGCAACGCAAACGTCGTCCGTACCGTGTCGCTGCTCGGGTCGCTGCTCGGGCTGCTGGTGACGATCCCGCTGTACCTGGGCTTCGATACCGCATCGTCGCAGATGCAGTTCGTCGAGATGCTGCCGTGGATTCCGGCGCTGGGCGCGAACTACCACCTCGGCGTCGACGGCATCTCGGTATGGTTCGTGCTGCTGACGGCGTTCATCACGGTGATCGTCGTCGTGGCCGGCTGGCAGGTGATTCAGGAGCGCGTCGCGCAGTACATGGCGGCGTTCCTGATCCTGTCGGGCCTGATGATCGGGGTCTTCTGCGCGCTCGACGGGCTGCTGTTCTACGTTTTCTTCGAGGCGACGCTGATCCCGATGTACATCGTGATCGGAGTCTGGGGCGGGCCGAACCGCGTCTACGCGGCGTTCAAGTTCTTCCTGTACACGCTGCTCGGTTCGCTGCTGACGCTGATCGCGTTCGTCTACCTGTACCTGTCGGCGGGATCGTTCGACATCCTCGCCTGGCATCAGCTGCCGCTGACGATGCGCGAGCAGGTGCTGATCTTCGTCGCGCTGCTGCTGGCGTTCGCGGTCAAGGTGCCGATGTGGCCGGTCCACACCTGGCTGCCCGACGCGCACGTCGAGGCGCCCACCGGGGGCTCGGTCGTGCTGGCGGCAATCATGCTGAAGCTGGGCGCCTACGGGTTCCTGCGGTTCTCGCTGCCGATCACGCCGGACGCCAGCCACGAGCTCGCCGGGCTGATGATCGCGCTGTCGCTGATCGCGGTGGTCTACATCGGTTTCGTCGCGCTGGTCCAGTCCGACATGAAGAAGCTAATCGCATATTCGTCGGTCGCGCACATGGGTTTCGTCACGCTGGGCTTCTTCATATTCAACGACCTCGGCATGCAGGGCGGGATCATCCAGATGATCTCGCACGGGCTGGTGTCCGGGGCGCTGTTCCTTTGCATCGGCGTGATGTACGACCGGCTGCACTCGCGCAAGATCGCCGACTACGGGGGCGTGGTCAACACGATGCCGAAATTCGCGGCGCTGTTCATGCTGTTCGCGATGGCGAATTCCGGGCTGCCGGCGACGTCCGGCTTCGTCGGCGAGTTCTTCGTGATCCTGGGGGCGATCCAGTACAGCTTCTGGGTCGCCGCTGCCGCCGCGCTGACGCTGATCCTGGGCGCGGCGTACTCGCTGTGGATGTACAAGCGGGTGATCTTCGGCGCGGTCGCCAACGAGAACGTCGCGCGGCTGCAGGACGTCGACCGGCGCGAATTCTGGGTCCTGACGGTGCTGGCGGTCGCGGTGCTGTTCATGGGCATTTACCCCAAGCCGTTCACCGACGTGACCGGCGCATCCGTCGATGCGCTGCTGCAGCACGTGTCGGTGTCGAAGATCAGGTAAGCGATGCCGTATCTGAACGTTTCCGCCGCCGCGCCCGAGATCGCGCTGCTCGTGACCGCATCGCTGCTGCTGATCGCTTGCGTGCTGCCGAGCGTCACCGATCGGATCGGAATCGAAAAGCTCGCGCTGCTCGCGCTGGTGCCGCCGCTGGTCGCGACGCTGATCCAGTTCGACACGCCGACGCAGTACGCGTTCACCGGCATGTACGTCGCCGACGGCCTGTCGCACCTGCTGAAGCTGTTCTGCTACATCTCGGTCGCCGTTGCGATCGTCTACGCGCGCGGCTATGCGACCGATCGCGGGATGCCGCGCGGCGAGCTGTACACGCTGGCACTGTTCGCGCTGCTCGGACAGATGGTCATGATCTCTTCGAACCATCTGCTGGTCGTCTACCTGGGCCTGGAGCTGATGTCGCTGTCGCTGTACGCGCTGGCCGCGCTGCGCCGCGACTGGACGCTCGGGAGCGAGGCCGCGATCAAGTATTTCGTGCTCGGCGCGCTGTCTTCGGGCTTTCTGCTGTACGGGATGTCGATGATCTACGGCGGCACCGGCACGCTGAGCCTGCCCGACATCGCCCGGATCGTGATCGACGGCCATGCGAACGACACGGTGATGGTGTTCGGCGTCGTTTTCCTCGTCGCAGGGCTGGCGTTCAAGTTCGGCGCGGTGCCGTTTCACATGTGGGTGCCGGACGTCTATCACGGCACGCCGACCGCCACCACGATCCTGATCGCGACCGGCCCGAAGCTCGCGGCGTTCGCGATCACGTTCCGGGTGCTCGCCGAGGGGATGCTGGGGGTCGCGCACGACTGGCAGCAGATGCTGATGGTGCTGGCGGTGCTGTCGCTGATCGTCGGCAACGTGGTCGGCATCGCGCAGAGCAACCTGAAGCGGATGCTCGCCTATTCGACGATCGGCCAGATCGGCTTCGCGCTGCTCGGGCTGCTGTCGGGCGTCGTCGACGGCGACTCGTCGCCGGCCGCCGACGCGTACGGTGCGGCGATGTTCTACATGGTCACCTACGTGCTGACGACGCTCGGCACGTTCGGGCTGATCCAGCTGCTCGCGCGTCCCGGCTTCGAGTCGGAGCAGATCGACGATCTGCGGGGGCTGGGCAAGCGCAGCCCCTGGATGGCGTTGATGATGATGATCATGATGTTCTCGCTGGCCGGCGTGCCGCCGACGGTGGGTTTCTACGCCAAGCTCGCGGTGCTCGGGGCGGTCGTGCACGCCGGTCACGTCTGGCTGGCGGTGTTCGCGGTGCTGGCGTCGGTCGTGGGCGCCTATTACTACCTGCGGGTCGTCAAGGTGATGTTCTTCGACGAGGCGATCGACACTGCCCCGATCGAGCCTGCGCGCGATGCGCGGGCGGTGCTCGCGGTCAACGGCATGGCGGTGCTGGTGCTGGGGATCGTCCCGGGTCCGCTGCTGGCCGCCTGCGCGCTCGCGGTGCGACAGGCGCTCGGCGGCTAGTGCCGATGAAGAAGCTCGACGAGACCACCGTGTCGTCGACGGTGGTGTTCTCCGGGGATTTCCTGAAGATCCGGCGCGACATCGCGGCGCTGCCCAACGGGCTGCATGCGCGGCGGGAGTATGTCGTGCACCCGGGGGCCGCGGCAATGGTTCCGCTGGCCGAGGACGGCCGGATCCTGGTCGAGCGGCAGTACCGGTATTCGATGCGGCGCACGTATTACGAGCTGCCGGCGGGCAAGCTCGATGCGGGCGAGACGTCGCTGCAGACCGCGAAGCGCGAGCTGCTCGAGGAAACAGGGTACGTCGCCGCCGAGTGGGCGCTGCTGACGCAGATCCATCCGGCGATCGGCTTTTCCGACGAGCTGATGGACATCTACCTCGCGCGCGGCCTAACGCTGCGCGAGGCGCGGCTGGACGAGGGGGAGCTGCTCGAGATCGAATGGGTGACGCTGGGCTGGCTCGTCGACGAGCTCAGGGCAGGGCGGCTGCCGGACGTGAAGACGCAGATCACGGTGTTCTGGCTCGAGAAGCTGTACAGCGGCGAGTGGCCCTGGCCGCAGTTCGCGCCGGCGTAAGGCCGGTGCAACGGGCTGCAGCCGCAATCGAGGCGCCGCTTCAGGCGCGCTGCCACAGCTCGTAGAACGATTCGCGGAGCCAGCGGTGCCCGGGATCGCGGTCCATCGCCTTGCTCCACAGCAGGTAGATCGGCAACGGCGGCAGCTCGAGCGGGGTCTTCAGCACCCTGAGGCGGAAGTGGTGCGCATAGACCTGCGCCATCCGCCGAGGCAGCGTGCAGACGAAGTCGGTATTGCGCACGATCACCGCCATCGACTGGAACCCGGGCACCTGCAGCGCGATGTGACGCGAGAGCCCGAGCTTCGCGAGCGCGCGGTCGACGATCGAGTTGCGGATGCCGCGCCGTCCCAGCCGCCCGAACACGACGTGCGGCAGCTCGAGGTACTGCGCCAGGCTCAGCGCGTCGCCGATCGCCGGATGATCCTGGCGCACCATCGACACGAACTCCTCGTCCAGCAGATGCCGCGCGCGCAGTTCGCTGTCGCGCACGCCGAAATACCGAACGGCCATGTCGATGCTGCCGTCGGTGAGCTTCTTCGACAAGGCCGGCCCCAGCGGATCGCGACGGACCCTGACGCGAATTCCGGGCGCGGTCTGCATCAGCCAGTTCATGAAGTGCGGCATGATGACGGTTTCGCCGTAATCCTCGGTCACGATGACGACCGAGCGCGTCGAAGACCGGTGATCGAATCGATCTCCGGCGTCCGATCGAGTCAGTCCGGTCTGGATCAGATCGAGCGCGCGCCGTACCGGATCGGCCAGCGCGCGGGCGCGCGCAGTCGGCGTCATTCCCTGGGCATTCCGAACGAACAGCGGATCGTCCAGTGCCGCGCGCAGTCGCGCGAGCGCATTGCTCATCGCGGGCTGGCTCATTCCCAGCTTGACCGCGGCACGCGACTGGCTGCCTTCGCTGACGATCGCGTCGAAAACCGTCAGCAGGTTCAGGTCGACCGAGCGCAAGTTCACCGGCATGAATAAGGCTCTTCACCATAATCCATTGGACGCATGAGGATACCGCGGATACGATCGCCCGATTACCGATCGGCAGACATCGGAGGGACAGCGGCGCAATGACGCAGCAGGAGGCGAGGCAGGGCGAGCGCTATCGGCACATCGCGTTCTCGCAGCGCGGTCGGCAGGCGCGGATCACGTTCGATCGGCCGGACGTGTTGAACGCGCTGAACCGCGCGCTGATCGACGAGGCGCTCGATGCGCTCGAGCGGATCGCGCCGGACACCCGGGTCCTGGTGCTGCGCGGCGCGGGCGACAAGGCATTCGCGGCGGGCGCCGACATCCAGGAGATGCAGCAGCGCACGCTGTGGACCGAACTGGACGCGGGGCCGCGGCGCGAGCTTGCGCGCCGGCTCGAGCGGGCGCCTTTTCCCACCGTTGCGGCACTGAACGGACTGGCGCTGGGCGGCGGGCTCGAGCTGGCGCTCGCATGCCACCTGCGGATCGCGACCGAGCATGCGCGCCTCGGGCTGCCGGAGACCCGGCTGGGGATCATCCCAGGCAACGGCGGAACGGCTCGCCTGGCGCGGCTGATCGGGCGCGGCCGTGCGCTGCAGATGATCCTGCTGGGCGAGCAGATCGATGCGCTCGAGGCCGAGCGGCTCGGGATCGTCAATTGGGTCGTGCCGGCCGAACGTTTCGATGCCGAAGTCGACGCGCTGGCGCAGCGGCTGGAGCAGCTCGCGCCGGTGGCCACGCGCGCGGCAATCGACTGCGTGACCCAGGGCGGCGAGCTGACGCTGGAGCAGGCGATCGAGAACGAGCACCGCTGGTTCCAGATCTGCATCGCGTCGCCCGACAAGCGCGAGGGAGTCCAGGCGTTTCTGGAAAAGCGCCGGCCGAACTTCAGCGGCATCGACGGCACGACCTAGAGCGGGAGGAGGCGAACGATGCGAGCAGAGGTGGCGGTCGTCGGGTATGGCCGCACTCCGTACAGCCGGATCAAACCCGGCGAGCCGGTGCTGACCGTCGACGAATATCTGGCGTGGGCGGCCGAGCTCGCACTGCAGCGCGCCGGCATGGACAAGCGCGATTTCGACGGGCAGGGCGTCGCGGTTGCGCATGCCGAGGCCGCGCATACCGTCAACTGGTCGGCCGCCGTCGTCGAGAGCCTGGGGATCACCCCCAAGGTGCTGCTGCGCGGCGATCAGGGCGGCGCTTCGGCCGGCGCGCTGCTGATCCGGGCCGCGGCGCTGATCCGTGCGGGGATCGTCGACCGCGTGCTGGTCCTGGGGGCGGACACGCCGCTGACGATCCCGTCGGTGGCGCCGGGACTGCCGCTGTCGCCCGAGCGGGCGCGCGGCGTGTTCTGGGATTTCCAGGGCCCGTTCGGCGTGATGGGCGCGACTGCGCAGTTCGCGCTGCTGCAGGCGAGGTACCAGCACGAGCATCGGCTGACCGACGAGCAGCTGGCCAAGATCGCCGTCACCACCCGCTTCCATGCGTCTTTGCATCCGGGAGCGATCTATCGCGCGCCGCTGACGGTCGATGATTATCGCCAGTCGCGGGTCCTGTCTGCGCCGCTGCGATTGCTCGATTGCGTGCCGATCGTCAACGGCGGCCTGGCGTACGTGGTCACGTCGGCGCGCAGCGCACCGGCGGTGACTCGCTCGCCGGTGTACCTGCTGGGCTTCGGCGAGGTCTCGAACTACTATCGGGGCGCCCGCACCCGGCCCGATGTCACGTACACTGGATTCGCCCGAGCCGCCCCCGAGGCGTTCCGGATGGCCGGATTGCGGCACCAGGACATCGACCTGTTCCAGCCGTACGACGACTATCCGTTCATCGTCGTGATGCAGCTCGAGGATTGCGGCTTCTGCGACAAGGGTTCGGGCGGCCGCTTCGTCGAGGAGCGCGAGCTGCGGTACGACGGCGATTTTCCGCTGTCGACCGACGGCGGCCAGCTCTCCGGCGGACAGCCGGGCGGCGCGATCGGCGGTTTCATGCCGCTGGTGGAGGCGGTCACGCAGCTGCGCGGCGAAGCGGGCGACCGGCAGGTCGAGGACGCGCGTTTCGCGATGGCGCTGGGCTTCGGCGGGATCCCGTATGGGCGGCCCGGGCGCAGCTGCGTCGCGATGATCTTCGGAGCCGAAGCATGACGATTCGCGAATCGCCGCAGCGCAAGCCGCTGCCCGAGCTGACCGAGCTCACGCGCCCGTTCTGGACGGCTGCCCGCGAAGGCCGGCTGGTGGTCCAGCAGTGCGCGAAGTGCGGCACCCGCGACTTCTATCCGAAACCGTGGTGCATCGAGTGCGGCCACCGGCAGCTCGACTGGGTCGAGGTGAGCGGCACCGGCACCGTCTATTCGCACACCGCGGCGACGACCGTCATGATGAACCTGCCGGGCTGGAAGGACGAGCTGCCGGTCGTGCTGTGTCTGATCGACCTCGACGACGGCCCGCGGATGTATGCTCAGCTCACTGACTGCGCACCAGCCGACGTCCGCATCGGAATGCGCGTGCGCGCGCATTTCGCGGAGATCGGCGGGGACGCCGGAATCGTCCGGTTCCGGCCGGCTTGAACGCAACTTTCAAAGGAGGAGACACCATGGGACGCATCGGTTCTCGGATCTTGGGCACTGCAGCGCTGGTTCGCGCCGGCGTCGCCGCGACGCTGGTGGCGGCCAGCGTCGGTGCCGCCGCGCAGCAGCGTGCGCCGGTCACGATCAGCCTGATCACGGCCCCGTTCGGCACCGGCTCGTACGTGCTGGGCGCTGCGCTGGAGGACATTGCGCGCAAGAACCACCCGTGGCTGCGGGTCAGCCACGCCGAAAGCCCCGGCTTCGTGTTCAACATCCGCAAGCTCGACCGCGAGCCGGAGCTGAAGAAGACGATGGTCGTGGGCTCGGGCTCCGGCGTCAGCGGGCTCGCGATCTCGGGCCTGAAGCCCTTCGACAAGAAGTACCCGCCGCTGAAGGTGATCGCGAACTACAACCTGACGGCGGTGTGGCTCGCGACGCTCGATCCGAACATCAAGTCGGTCAAGGACCTCAACGGCAAGAAGGTCGCGCTGGGC
Organism: Burkholderiaceae bacterium; assembly: GCA_035540315.1. Lineage (GTDB taxonomy): Bacteria > Pseudomonadota > Gammaproteobacteria > Burkholderiales > Burkholderiaceae_E > DATLGW01. The sequence continues at coordinate 12,563 of DATLGW010000144.1, forward strand.
CGCGCGCCGCAGATCAACTGGGCGGTGCAGCCCGAGTGGACGATGCGCCACGGCTGGGGCCTGGACAAGGTCAATATCCAGTACGTCGGCACGAAGGAGGCGGTCGACGCGCTGCTCGACGGCACCGCCGATGCGGCCGTCGTCGGCGGCTACTTCGATCCGCTGACCAAGAAACTCGAGCTCAGCCCGCAGACCGTCGAGTTCCTGGCGTCCGGACGCAGGATCACGCACTTGCCGTGGGGCACCGACGCGGTGAAGAAGACGATCGCGCAGGGCATGAACATGGCGCCGGTCACGGTTCCGGCGAACACGATCCAGGGCGTGGGCTCGCCGATGGAGATCTTCGCCGACGCGACCGCCTGGATGGTCGCGCCGGAGTTCCCGGAGGAGCTCGCCTATGAGCTCACGAAGCTGATCATCAACAACATCAAGACGTTCGGCGAGGTCCATGCGATCGGCAAGCTGATGTCGCTCGACGCGATGGCGTACGGCTGGGATCCGAAGGACATCCATCCGGGCGCGCTGCGCGCATACCAGGAAGCCGGGTTGCTGAAGAAGTAGCGGCGAACGCACTGGCGTCGCGGCCCGCGCGCTTGCGCGGCGTCGCGACGCCGGCCGGCGTGCGATCGCACACAGGACGACGCGATGACCGATCGCAAGGCTCCCATCGTCGACGCGCTGCTGCTGGTGGTCGGGCTGGCGATGGTCGCGTACCACATGGTCGCGACCCAGCACCTGTTCCTGGGCGCGTACGAGCACCAGAACGTGCACCTCGCGTTCGCGCTGGTGCTGCTGTTCCTGGGCGCGCTGCGCAGCGCCGCGCGCTGGTGGGACCGTGCGCTGTGCACGGTCGCGATCGTGCTCAGCCTGGTGGCGACCGGCTACGTGTACTGGAACCTCGGCCATCTCGAGGAGGTCATCGGCTATCCGGAGCGCACCGACGTCGTCATCGGCATCGTGCTGATCGCGCTGGTGGTCGAGGCGACTCGCCGCGCGTGGGGCGTGACGCTGCCGATCGTCGCGGCGATCTTCGTCGCGTACTTCCTGTACGGCCATCTGCTGCCGGGCCAGCTGTACCACCGCCCGTTCTCGCTCGATTACGTCGTCTCGTACCTGAGCATCGGACTGTCGGGGATCTACGGCACGTTCCTGTCGATCTCGGCGAACCAGGTGTTCCTGTTCGTCGTGTTCGGCGCGCTGTTGGGCGTCATCCGCGTCAACGACTTCTTCTTCGAGGCCGGCAAGATCGCCGGCCGCGTGCTGCAGGGCGGACCGGGACAGACCGCGGTCGTCTCCAGCGCGCTGGTGGGTTCGGTGTCCGGCGCTGCAGTGGCGAACGTCGCGATCACCGGCGCGTTCACGATCCCGTTCATGAAGAAGGTCGGCTACAAGCCCCACCATGCCGGCGCGATCGAGGCGACCGCATCGACCGGCGGGCAGTTCATGCCGCCGGTGATGGGCGCGGGGGCATTCATGATGGCGGCATTCCTCGGCGTGCCGTATGCGCAGGTGATGCTGGCCGGCGTGCTGCCGGCGCTGCTGTACTTCTGGGGCGTGATGCTGGGCGTGCAGTTCCTCGCGGTGCGCGAGGGCATCCGGCCCCCGCTCGAAGCAGTCGACTTCCGGATGATCTCGCGCCGCCTGCCGCTGTTCGCGCTGCCGCTGGCGGTGCTGATCGGCATGCTGCTGATGCAGTACACGCCCGCGAAGGCCGCGTTCTGGGCGATCCTGCTGTCGATCGGGCTCAGCTACATCGGCCGCGAGACCCGGCCGCGGCTCAGGGATCTGTTCCGCTGCCTGGCCGAGGGCGCGCTGATCGGCGCGCAGATCGGCATCTCGCTCGCGATCGTCGGCCTGATCGCGCAGACGCTGATCACCACCGGACTGGGCAACAAGGTCGCGGGGCTGGTCGAGGTCCTGAGCGCGGGCAACCTCGTGCTCGCGCTGCTGTTCACGATGGTCGTCTCGATCGTGCTCGGCTGCGGCGTGCCGACCGCGGCCGCCTACAGCCTGGTGGCGATCATCGTGGTGCCGATCATCGTGAAGATGGGGGTCGAGCCGATCTCCGCGCACTTCTTCGCGTTCTATTTCGCGGTGATCTCTGCCCTGACTCCGCCCGTTGCCTTGGCCGCGCTGGCCGCCGCCGGCATTGCGAAGGCCGATTACTTCCGAACTTCGTTCAGCGCGTTCAAGCTGGCGGTTTCCGGTTTCATCATTCCGTTCCTGATCGTCTTCAATCCGGTGCTGGTGCTGCGTCCGGTCGATCCGGTCTGGGCCGTGGGCACGATGATCGCGGTCCCGCTGGGGATGACTGCGCTGACCGCCGCGCTGTACGGCTGCGGGCTCACGCGGTTCAGCCCGCGGGAGCGCATGCTGGCGGTGCTGTCGGCGTCGATGATGTTCGGTTATTCGCTGTTCCGCCACATCGAGCAGATTCCGGTCGAGTACCCGATGCTGATCCTGGGCTGCATCGCGTTCGGCGTGCTGCTGCGGATGCAGATCCGCGCGCGGCGGGCGCTTGGCGCGCCGGGCGCGTTGCAGCCGGCGGGGTCGGCGTAGCGCGACCGCAAGCGACCGTTCCGATGCGGCGGCGCGCGCGATGTGCGCTGGCGCAGTCCGATCACACACTTGGGAGAGACCGTTCCGATGCAATCGCCGTTAGCCTCCGTTCGCGCCGAGACGCCCGGAACGCGCCTGGTCGCCGGACGCTTCAACTGGGAGGATCCGTTGCTGCTCGACGACCAGCTGACCGACGACGAGCGGTTGGTCCGCGATGCGGCGCACCGCTATGCGCAGCAGAAGCTGATGCCGAGGATCCTGATGCACCACCGTCACGAGCAGTTCGACCGCGACGTGCTGCCCGAGATGGGCGAGCTGGGCTTTCTGGGCGCGTTCATCGACGGTTACGGCTGTGCCGGCATCGGCTTCGTCGCCAGCGGGCTGATCATGCGCGAGCTCGAGCGCGCCGACACCAGCTACCGCTCGTCGGCGAACGTGCAGACGATGGTGATGGACTGCATCTACAACTTCGGCAGCGACGAGCAGCGCGAGCGCTACCTGCCGCGGATGGCGCGGGGCGAGTTGATCGGCGCTTTCGGCCTGACCGAGCCGGACCACGGATCGGATCCGTCGCGGATGGCGACGCGGGCGACGCGCACCGACGGCGGCTTGCTGCTGCGCGGCACCAAGACGTGGATCACGCACGCGCCGGTGGCCGACGTCTTCCTGGTGTGGGCGCGCAGCGACGACGGCGCGATCCGCGGGCACCTGCTCGAGCGCGGCGCCCGCGGGCTTTCGACACCGAAGATCGAGGGCAAGTTCGCGATGCGCGCCTCCCCCACCGGGCAGATCGTGATGGACGACGTGTTCGTGCCGAGCGATCGCGTGCTGCCGAACGTGACCGGGCTGCGCGGCGCATTCAGCGGACTGAACAATGCCCGGTTCGGGATCTGCTGGGGCACCTGGGGCGCCGCGGAATTCTGCTGGCATGCGGCACGGCAGTACGTGCTCGAGCGCAAGCAGTTCGGCCGGCCGCTGGCGGCCAACCAGCTGATCCAGAAAAAGCTCGCGGACATGCAGACCGAAATCGCCGTGGGTTTGCAGTCGTCGCTGCGGATCAGCCGCCTGCGCGAGCAGGGCAAGGCCGCGCCCGAGATGATCTCGCTGGTCAAGCGCTACTCGGCGGCCAAGGCGTTGGAGATTGCGCGCGAAGCGCGCGACATGCTCGGCGGCAACGGCATCTCGGATGAGTTTCACGTGATCCGGCACCTGATGAACCTCGAGGTCGTCAACACGCTCGAGGGGACCCGCGACGTGCACGCGCTGGTGCTCGGCCGCGCGCAGACCGGCATCGATGCGTTCGGCGCGTCCTCGTGAGGGCCGTGCAAGTGACGCGCGCCAGCCAGTCCGCAGAGTCCAGCGAGCCGGCGCCGACGGCGGCGCTGCTCGATGCGCGAAGCGTCGCCGTGATCGGCGCCTCCCCCGACGACGATCGCATCGGCGGCAAGCCGATGCGCTTTTTGATCGACTTCGGCTTTCGCGGGCGGATCTATCCGGTCAACCCGCGGTATCCGGAGATCCGGGGTCACCGGTGTTATCCGGACCTCGAGGCGATCGGCGACGACATCGACATCGCAGTCGTCGCGGTGCCGTTCCAGCAGGCGCAGGCCGTCATCGAGCAGTGCGTGCGCAAGCGGGTGCGCCAGGTCGTGATGTTCAGCTCGGGCTATGCCGAAACCGGGCCTGACGGAGCGCAACGGCAGCGCGCGCTCGAGCGGGCGATCGCCGGCAGCGGCGTGCGTCTGCTCGGCCCGAACACGCTCGGGTTCGCGAATCTTTCGTCGGGTCTGATCGCGAACTTCGGCCAGGCGTTCGAGCTGCCGCGCGGCCTGCTCAAGCCAGGACGCGCCGGCTTCGTGTCGCAAAGCGGCGCGTTCGGCACGTTCATCTTCGCGCTGTCGGCCGAGCAGGGCATCGGCTACAAGTACTTCGCCGTCACCGGCAACGAGGCCGATCTGACGGTCTCGGAGCTGATCGATGCGATGGCAGCGGACCCGGAGGTCGATCTGGTGGCGGGGTACGTCGAGGGGATCCGCGACGGGCGGCGCTTTCTCGAGGCCTGCGAGCGAGCGCGCGCGGCAGCAAAGCCGATCGTGCTGATCAAGACCGGTCGCACTGCGGGCGGCAGCGCCGCAGCGATGTCGCATACCGCAGCCATTGCCGGGGCCGATGAGGTCTACGACGCGGTCTTCCGGCAGACCGGCGCGATCCGCGTCGTCGACGAGGAGGAGATGCTCGACGTCGTCACGCTGATGCGCGCGCACAAGCGCATCGCGGGGCGGCGCGTCGGGGTCGTGACGATGTCGGGCGGCGCGGGCGTGATGCTGGCCGATGCGATCGAGCACCACGGGCTGCAGCTGGCGCGCCTGCAGCCGCAGACCGAGGCGCGGCTCGCGCAGATCGTTCCGGCGTTCGGCTCGGTGCGCAACCCGGTCGATCTGACCGGGCAGTTCCTGACCGACCCGGGCCTGCTGACCGGCGCGCTGTCGTGCCTGCTCGATGATCCCGGCGTCGACGCGGTCGTTTTCTTCCTGGGGCTGGGGCGCCGATACGGCGAACGGATCGCGCAGACGCTGCGGGATGCGGCGGCCGCGACAGACAAGCCGATCGTGGTCGCCTGGACGGCGGGGCCGGCGGCAATCATCGCCGATCTGCGCAGCGGCGGCCTTCCGGTGCTGCCGACGCCCACGCGCAGCATCCGCGCATTGGCTGCGCTTGCGCGTTTCGCCGAGGCCGGCGCCAGGCCGCCGCGGTCGTTCGCGCTGCCGCCCGCGAGCGCCGAGTCGCTGCGTACGCCGGCCAGCGATGCATCCGCGGGACGCTGTTCGGAAGCGACGACGAAGGCGGCGCTCGCGCGCTACGGGTTGCGGCTGATGCCCGAGACACTGGTCCGAGACGAAGACGAAGCGGTCGCCGCCGCGGCCGCGCTCGGATACCCCGTCGCGCTGAAGGTCTGCGCGGCCGACCTGCCGCACAAGACCGAAGCGGGCGCGATCGCGCTCGGCGTCGGCAGCGAGGCCGAACTGCGCCGCGCCCATCGGCGCATCGTCGCAGGTGCCCTCGAACACGTTCCGGGGCTCGCGACCGAGGGCGTGCTGGTCGCGCCGATGGCCGAGGACGGCGTCGAGGTGATCGTCGGTGCGCGCCGGGACCCGGTGTTCGGGCCGGTGCTGATGGTCGGGTCGGGCGGCATCTACACCGAGATCCTGCGCGATGCGGCGATCGGCGTGCTGCCGCTGGCGCCGGGCGAGCCGCTCGAGCTGATCCGGTCGTTGCGCGTGTATCCGCTGCTGCAGGGCGCGCGCGGCCGCGCGGCGGCCGACGTCGACGCGCTGGTCGACTGCATCGAGACGGTCGCCCGGCTGATGCTCGCGCATCCGGAGGTCGCCGAGATCGAGATCAATCCGCTGCGGGTGCTGGCCGCGGGACGCGGCGCGGTGCCGCTGGATGCGCTGATGCGCATCCAGTCCGCATCCGCTTCTGAGGACATCGAATGACGAACCGTGAAGACTCGGGCTCGCGCGCGGCGAAGCCGGATGCCGACCCGACGGCGCAACAGCCGCTGGGACGGCGCCTGTTCCAGTTCGTGCTGGTCGCCGACACGCACGTGAACGAGCGCGACGGTCATTCGTCGTCGCCGTACGCTGCCAACGCTCGCGCGAACGACCGGGCGCGCTTCGTGTTCGCGTCGATTGCGCAGCGCGATCCGCAACCCGAGTTCGTGATGCACCTGGGCGATATCGTGCACCCGGTGCCGGAGCTGCCCAGCTTCGAGCCTGCGGTGCGGCGTTTCCAGTCGATCGCAGCCGTCACCCGCTGTCCGCTGCGGCTGCTGCCGGGCAACCACGACGTCGGCGACAAGCGCGTCGAATGGATGCCGGCCGGCACCGTGACCGCCGAGCACGTGCAGCAGTACCGGAGGCTGTTCGGCGACGACCATTACGCGTTCGAGCACGCCGGATGCCGCTTCTTCGCGCTGAACGCGCAGCTGATCAACTCCGGGCTGCCGGCCGAGGCCGAACAGCGCGCGTGGCTCGAGCGAGAGCTCGCGGCCGCTGCGGGCAAGCGGCTGTTCGTCTGCATCCACTATCCGCCGTACGTGACCGACCGCAACGAGCCGGGCAGCTACGACAACATCGACGAGCCCGGCCGCAGCTGGCTGCTCGAGCTGATCGAACGGCATTCGGTCGAGGCGCTGTTCGCCGGCCACGTGCACAACTTCTGGTACGACCGGATCGGCCATTGCCAGATGTACCTGCTGCCGGCGACCTCGTTCCTGCGCCACGACTACACCGAGTTCTACCGGGTCGAGCCGCTGCGAGAGCACGGGCGCGACGATACCGGCAAGTTCGGGTACTTCGTGGTCGACGTGTTCGAGCGCGGGCACGTCGCGCATTGCGTGCGCACCGGAGGCCGGGAGCTCGCCGCAGGCGAGGAGCTGCCGCCGCCGACGCCGGGGCTGCCGCCGGTGCATTCGCGCACGAACGTCGATGCGCCGGTGGGCGTGGACCTGCGCCATCCGTGGGCCGAGCTGGTGGAGATCGCCGCAACCGGCGGCGTGCAGGAGTTCGAGCGCAAGCGCGCACGCAACGACTATCCGCTGCTCGCGCTGTGGGAGATGGGCGTGCGGCGGCTGCGCGTGCCGCTGCAGGATCTGCTCGATCCGCGGGTGCGCGATCGGATGCGGATCCTGCGCGAGATCGGCCACGAGTTCCTCGTCTACGGCTATGGCGTGCCCGGCAGCGATGCGCAGCGCGCCGCCGCCGACACCCGAGGACTAGTCGACGCCTTCGAGGTCGTGCTGCCGGGCGCGCGGATCGCCGAAGCGATGCCGGCGCTGGCGCGATTGCGGGAGGCGACTGCAGCGCGCGTGTACGTCTCGAAGCTGCGGATGCACGAGGACGCGAAATTCGACGGGCTGCGGTTCCATCACTTCATCAATCACGGCTTCGTCGCCGCCGAGCATGAGCAGCTGCTGCAGCTGTCGGACGCGGCGCGGGGCCGGGCGGCGTTCGACGGCTTCGTCTTTCGTGTCGGCTGCGGCGACGCGCCGTGGGATGCGCTGCCTCGGTGCGCGGCGCTTGCAGCCGAGCTCGGGTTCGGCGCGGTCGCGCACGTCAGACTCGCCGGCGAGAGTCCCGCCGACGCGCGGGCCGACGACCGCGCGAACGGTTGGCGGGTCGCCGAGACGCTGCTGACGGCATTCGCGCTGCCGCAGATCCGCGCGTACTTCGACACGTTCATGGACGTCGACCGCGGCTACTTCCCCCGCAACGGCTTCATCGACCGCCGCTACGATCCGCGCCCGGCCAGCCGCATCTATGC
>DATLGW010000145.1:0-6793 GCA_035540315.1 Burkholderiaceae bacterium
CGGATTGGCAGTCGCGTTGCTGCTCATCGCCTACTTCGCCGTCGCGGCTGCGAGCCAGTCGTAGCCGCGGCGCTCGAGCTCGAGCGCAAGCGACTTGTCGCCGGTTCGCACGATGCGCCCGCCGTCGATCACGTGGACGTAGTCGGGCTCGATGTAGTTCAGCAGCCGCTGGTAGTGCGTGACCAGCACCACCGCATTGTCCGGACCGAGCAGCCGGTTCACGCCCGCAGCGACGATGCGCAGCGCATCGATGTCCAGCCCCGAATCGGTCTCGTCGAGGAACGCCAGCGTCGGCGCGAGCAGCGCCATCTGCAGGATCTCGTTGCGTTTTTTCTCGCCGCCCGAGAACCCCTCGTTGACGCTGCGCTCGAGGAACGCCGGGTCCATGTCGAGCAGCTTCATCTTGTCGCGGACCAGATCGTCGAACTCGAGCGGATCGAGCTCGTCGCCCCCGCGCGCCGCCTGCACCGTGTTGTACGACAGGCGCAGGAACTGGCTGTTGTGCACGCCCGGCACCTCGACCGGGTACTGGAAGCCGAGAAACAGCCCGGCGCGCGCGCGCTCCTCCGGTGCCATCGCGAGCAGGTCGACGTCGCTGAACAGCACCTGCCCGGCGGTCACCTCGTAGTCCGGATGCCCGGCCAGCACTTTGGCGAGCGTGCTCTTGCCCGAGCCGTTCGGCCCCATGATCGCGTGCACCTCGCCGGCGCGCACCGTCAGGTCGACGCCGCGCAGGATCTCGGCACCGTCGACGTTGGCGTGCAGGTCGCGGACCTGCAGCAGCACTTTCGAGCCTTCGCGAATCATCCGACGCTACCTTCGAGTTTCAGGCCGAGCAGCTGCGATGCCTCGACCGCGAACTCCATCGGCAGTTGCGTGAACACGTCCTTGACGAACCCGTTGATGATCATCGACACCGCCGCCTCCGGATCGATCCCGCGGCTGGCCAGGTAGAACAGCTGCTCGGCGCCGATCTTCGACGTCGTCGCCTCGTGCTCGACCTTGCCGGAGTTGTTCATCACCCGGATGTACGGGAACGTGCTGGCCGAGCAGCGGTCGCCGATCAGCATCGAGTCGCACTGCGAGTAGTTGCGCGCACCGGCGGCCTTCGGACCGATCTGGACCAGGCCGCGGTACGCGTTGCTCGACGAGCCGGCCGAAATGCCCTTCGAGACGATCGTGCTGCGCGTGTTGCGCCCCAGGTGGATCATCTTGGTGCCGGTGTCGGCCTGCTGCTTGTGGTTCGTCAGCGCCACCGAATAGAACTCGCCGATCGAGCCGTCGCCCTGCAGCACGCAGCTCGGGTACTTCCACGTGATCGCCGAGCCGGTCTCGACCTGGGTCCAGCTGATCTTCGAGTTCACGCCCTTCGCGAGTCCGCGCTTGGTCACAAAGTTGTAGATGCCCCCGCGACCCTCGGCGTCGCCCGCATACCAGTTCTGCACCGTCGAGTACTTGATGTTCGCGTGATCGAGCGCGACCAGCTCGACGACCGCCGCATGCAGCTGATTGGTGTCGAACTGCGGCGCGGTGCAGCCCTCGAGATAGCTGACCTCGGCGCCTTCCTCGGCGACGATCAGCGTGCGCTCGAACTGCCCCGAGCCCTCGGTGTTGATCCGGAAATACGTCGACAGCTCCATCGGGCACTTGACGCCCTTCGGGATGAAGCAGAACGACCCGTCGGTGAACACCGCCGAGTTCAGCGCCGCGTAGAAGTTGTCCCCCGGCGGCACGACCGTGCCCAGGTACTTGCGCACCAGCTCCGGATGGTCGCGAACCGCCTCGGAAAACGAGCAGAAGATCACGCCGGCCTCGGCGAGCTTCTTCTTGTACGTCGTCGTGACCGACACCGAGTCGAAGATCACGTCGACCGCGACCCCGGCGAGCGCCTTCTGCTCGTGCAGCGGCACGCCGAGCTTCTCGAACGTGCGCAGCAGCTCCGGATCGACCTCGTCCATCGACGCCAGCTTCTTCTTCGGCACGGGCGCCGCGTAGTAGATGATGTCCTGGAAGTCGATCCGCGGGTAATGGACCGACGCCCACTTCGGCTCGGTCATCGTCAGCCAGTGCCGGTACGCGGCCAGGCGAAACTCGAGCAGCCAATCGGGCTCGTTCTTCTTGGCCGAGATCAGCCGGATCGTCTCCTCGGACAGCCCCTTGCCGACCGTTTCGGCTTCGATCTGCGTGACGAAGCCGTGCTGGTACGGCCGGTCGATTCGCGCTTGCAGGTCGGTGCTCATGATGCGATTTCCGTTTCGGCGACCGGACGCGCCCGCGTGGTGCGTGGCGGCGCAATCACGCGCTCGGTCGTGCCGGCGCTGCTGTTGGCCCTGACCAGCTGCTCGAGCGTCACGCTCTGCAGGTAGCGCAGGATGTGGTCGTTCAAGCCGTCCCACAGGTCGTGGGTCAGGCACTTCGAATGGCCGTCGCGGCAGTTCTCGGCGCCGCCGCACTGGGTGGCGTCGATCGGCTCGTCGACGGCACGGATGATGTCGGCGACAGAAAGCTCCGACGCGGGTCGCCCGAGCGTATACCCGCCGCCGGGCCCGCGGCGGCTGCGCACGACCCCGCTGCGGCGCTCCTGCGCGAACAGCTGCTCGAGGTACGATAGCGAGATCCCCTGGCGGGCGCTGATCTCGCTCAGCTTCACCGGCCGGTCGGCCCCATGGATTGCCAGATCCAGCACGGCGGTGACCGCGAACCGGCCCTTGGTCGTCAGTCGCACGTCGTTCTCCCAAGATCAGCCTCAAGGATAGCAGATTCCCGACTGTTTTACTCGGGAATCCCCCTGTCCGGGAGGCGGAAAACCTGCGTGCGAGGATGCAGCGCGCCCCGGCGCCTGCCGGCGCCGGGCCGCTGCCGCGCGCTGTCCGCAGCAACCGGGGATCGGTGCTGCGGCTGCCGCGGCGCGGGTCGTCAGTCGGTCTTCGCGCGAGCGGCCGGCGCGACTGCCGCCGTGACCACCGTGCTCTTGAGCAGCAGCTGGCTCATCACCGTCAGCGCGATCAGCGACGCGCCGACGATGTCGGTGATCAGTCCGGGCTTGATCAGCACGAACGCTGCCGCCAGCAGCATCGCCCGTTCCCAGACCCGCGCCGTGCCGAAGAAGAAATAGCTGTGCAGCGCGCCGGCCAGGCAGGTGACGCCGATCGTCGCGGTGATCGCAGTCAGCAGCACGTTCTGCCACGAGCCCATCAGCAGCAGCGACGGTCCGAACACGAACATGAACGGAATGATGTATCCGGTCAGACCGAGCTTGACGGCGGCCCAGCTGCTTTCCATCAGCCCGGCGCGCGAGATGCCGTTGGCCGCGTAGACCGCCATCGCCACCGGCGGCGTGATCGCCGACAGCACCGCGAAGTACAGCACGAACAGGTGCGCCGCCTCGACCTGCACGCCCAGCTTGACCAGCGCCGGCACCAGCAGCGCGACCTGCACGATGTACGCCGGCGTGGTCGGCAGCCCCATGCCGAGCACGATGCCGGCGACCATCGTCAGCACCAGCGCGAGGATCAGCGAGTTCTGCGAGATCGCGAGCACCACGCCGGTGAACGTCAGTCCCAGTCCCGTCAGCGTGATCGTGCCGATCACGATGCCCGCGCAGGCGCAGGCGAGCGCGACGACGATCGTGTTGCGCGCGCCGGCCTCCAGCGCCTCGAGGATCGCCATGACCGTGAACGTGCGCCGCGTGCTCGCGCGCAGCCAAGTGGTCGGGATGACCGACGCGATCCCGCACAGCGCCGCATAGGACGCGCTGTAGCCGTACAGCAGCACCCCGATGATCACCGCCAGCGGCAGGAACAGGTGGCCCCGCTCGGACAGCACCTCGCGCAGCCGCGGCAGGTCCGGCTTCGGCAGGCCGACCAGCCCGGTGCGGCGCGCCTCGAAGTGCACCGCCATGAACACCGCGACGTAGTAGAGCACGGCCGGCAGGATCGCGAAGATCGCGACCTTCAGGTACGACACGCCGAGAAACTCGGCCATCACGAACGCCGCCGCGCCCATGATCGGCGGCATCAGCTGTCCGCCGGTCGACGCGACCGCTTCGACCGCGCCGGCGAAGGCCGGACGGTAGCCGGAGCGCTTCATCAGCGGGATCGTGAACGTGCCGGTCGTCATCACGTTGGCGACCGCGCTGCCCGACACGGTGCCGAACAGGCTGCTGGTGATCACCGCGACCTTCGCCGGACCGCCGGACGTGTGGCCGGCCAGCGCGAGCGCGAAGTCCATGAACAGCTTGCCGGCGCCGCTGCGCTCGACGAACGCGCCGAACAGGATGAACAGCATCACGTACGTCGCCGACACGTACAGCGGAATGCCGAAGATGCCCTCGGTGGTCAGGTACAGCTGGTCGAGCATGATGCCGACCGACTGGTTGCCCGCCGTGAGGCCGTAGACGAGAAATGCGCCGGCGGTGATCGGCAGCGCCCAGCCGGTCGCGCGCCGCGTCGCCTCCATCGTCAGCGCGATCAGCAGCCCTCCGAAGATGTAGTCGGCGACGATCGGATCGTCGACGTAGTACATCCGATTGACGATGTAGTTCAGGTTCGCCGTCGGATACAGCGCTGCGGCCGCGGCCAGCAGCACCAGCAGCAGGTCGAACCATCCGGGCGAGCCGCGCTTGCCGTCCCAGCCGGGAAGGATCAGGAATGCCAGCACCAGCGCGAACGCCAGGTGCAGGCCGCGCATCACGTAGGCGTCGGGCGGCCCGAAGTACGCGACGTACAGGTGGAACACCGACATCGCAACGCCCACGACCAGGACGGCGCGGGCGGTCAGCGCGGCGGGAAGGCCCATGATGTCGTTTCCTCGAGCGAAACGCGGGACGCGGAAGCAGAGAGAGAGAGAGAAAGAGCGAGAGATATCGGGGCGCCGCGGTCGCCGGCGCGCCGTCAGCCGGCAGCGGCCGGCCGACGGCGCGGTCCGAGCCGCCGGCTGCAGCTTACAGCGCGCCCTTCTCCTTGTAGAACTTGGCCGCGCCCTTGTGCAGCGGCACGCCGATGTCCTCGGCCATCATCTTCGGGTTGATGTCGCCCATCACCTTCGCGATCGATGCCAGGTCGTTCTTGTTCTCGACCAGACCCTTGACGACCTGATAGACGACGTTCTCGTCCAGATCGCAGCGCGCGATCAGGTGCGTCGCATAGCCGATCGCCTGCACCTCCTTGGTCTGCTTCGGATAGGTGTTCGCCGGGATCGTCAGCTTCGTGTAGCCCGGATTGAGCTTGCGCATCGCCTGGAACTTGTCCTCCGGCACGTCGAGCAGTCGGATCTCGCGCGACGCCGCCAGGTCCATGATCGCCGACGCCGGGATCAGTGTGCCGAGCGTGAACAGCTGCGCGTTGTTGTCCTTCATCAGCGACACCGCATCGGTGTACGACACGTAGCTGACGCGGGCCATGTCGGTGTACTTCAGCCCGTAGACCTCGAGCATCTGCTGGCTGATGAACTCCGCCGTATTGCCGCGGGGTTGCACCGCGATCGACTTGCCCTTCACGTCGGCGAGCGAATTGATGCCCGAATCCGCGTTGACGACGATCTGGAAATACTGCGGGTACAGCGTCGCGACGTTGCACACGTTCTTCGTCGCCGTCTCGAACGGCGCGCGGCCCGCGACGCCGTCGACCGTCGTGATCGAGTTGCCGAAGCCCATGTCGGCCTTGCCGCCGTCGACCGCTCGGACGTTCGCGACGCCGGCGCCGGGCAGCACCTGGATCCTGATTCCTTCCTTGGACGCGATGTTCGAGATCGCGCCGCCCAGCGGATACCAGGATCCGCCCTGGGGGCCGGTCATCAGCCGCACCTGCTGCGCATGGGCGGCCGAAACGAAGACAGCCGAAGCGATCCCCGCGGCCAGCGCGACGGTCTTGAGTCTCAGGGTCATTGTGTGTTTCCTCCGGTGTGACAAGACGAATGGCCGCTGCCCGCTCCGGCGTCGATGCGCCGGGCGGCTCCGCGGCTCTGTCGCGACTTTGACACAACTACCGGCCAATCTCCAAATGGCCTGCGGCGGCAGCCGCCCCGAAAGAACCACCCAAGCCCGGGGCGGCTGCGCGTTTCGTTTGGAGCCGCCGATTGCGCTGCGTCAACCCGCTCGCCGGCGGCGGCAGGAGAGAATCTGCGGCGATGGACTATTCGCTGCTGAAAACCATCCACCAGGCGGCGGTCGCGCTGTCGTTCGCCGGGTTCTTCAGTCGCGGACTCGCGGGGCTGCACGGCGCCGCCTGGGTTCGCAGCCGGCCGGCGCGCACGCTGCCGCATGCGGTCGATACGGTGCTGCTGGCTTCGGCGCTCGCGATGGTGTGGACCGCAGGCCTGTCGCTGACCGCACCGTGGCTGCTCGCGAAGATCGCGGCGCTGCTCGCCTACATCGGATTGGGCATGCTCGCGTTGCGACCCGGACGGCCGCGGCGAGTCCGGGCGGTCGCCTGGGTCGCGGCGCTGGCGGCCTATGCGTACATCGTCGCGGTCGCGATCGCGCAGGACCCGGCGGGCCCGCTGCGCTGGCTGTGAGCGCAAGAGCTCAGGTCTTGCGCTCGTCTCCGCCGGCCGCAGGGTCGCGCGGCGCGGTCGCGCCGCTGAGACCCGCAAGGCCGCCGTCGAGGCTCATGCCGAGCTCGTCGCCGAGCTTCTTCAGCGCCGGCAGTTGCACCGCCATCTCCATGATCGAGTCGATCGCCTGGTTGACCGCCGGCTTGTGCCCGCCGCCGCCGTGGGCGCCGGTGCCGAGCCCCGACACCTGGTGGATCCGGATCGAATCGATCTTCTCGGCCGGCTTGACCATCTCGGCGAC
>DATLGW010000146.1:0-2760 GCA_035540315.1 Burkholderiaceae bacterium
GCCCAGCGCGGCGGCCGCGGCCTGCCGCGTGTGATCGTCGGGGGTGGCGCCGATGCCGCCGCAGCAGACGACGGGCTCGCCGCCGGCGAACGTCTCGCGCAGCGTCGCGGTCAGCCGCGGCCGATCGTCGCCGACGTAACGCGCCCAGGCCAGCTGCAGCCCGCGTTCGCCGAGCAGCTCGACCACCTTCGGGAAGTGCTTGTCCTGACGCTTGCCCGACAGGATCTCGTCGCCGACGACGATCAGTCCGAATTCGCTCATCGCCGCACCGCCGCCGCCAGCCGCCGCCGCTCGCGCAGCGCGGCGAGCGAATAATGCGCGAACGCCAGAGCGGCCAGCACCGGCGTCACCAGGAACAGCGGCGGCACGTAGTTCAGCGCCGACACCATCATGCCCAGGATCAGATAGCCGTTGCGCTCGCCCGCCAGCAGCGTGCGGCGCTCGGCCGCATCGGCGTGCTCGACGCTGCTGTCGAAGCTCATCACGCGCGCGGTCAGCCAGCTCCACCACAGCCACGGAATCAGCAGCGCAAACGGCGGGATCAGCCACAACGGCAGCGTGACCAGGTAGCCGAGCGCGAACAGCACCGTGCTGCTGACTGCGTTCCAGCCGCTGGCCGCGATCGCGAAGCCGCCGCGACGCTCGAGGTCGCGGTACGGACCGGCCTGCAGATGGCGCAGCACTGCCGGCATCGCGAACAGCGCGGTCAGCAGCACCGCGGTCACGCCCATCAGCGGAAACAGCAGCAACAGCGCGATCAGCGCCGGCAGCACCGCGCGCACGTCGCCCAGCCCCCAGCCGAGCGACCACTGGTAGATCTGCCCCAGCGTGCCGGTGCCGTCGAAGATCGCGGCCGCCAGCCACGCCGTCACCGGCTCCCACAGCAGCCAGGCGGCGAGCACCCAGAATACGATCGCGACGACCAGCGGCAGCAGCAGCAACAGCAACATCCGCGGATGCAGCAGCGACACGAATGCGCGCAGCAGCGCGGCGGCGGCCCGCGTCATCGGCCGAGCCCCGTCACGCGGCGCAGCGCGAGCCACTGCTGCGACCAGAACCCGGCGCCGTAGTCGCGGCCGTCGAGCTGGTCGCGAATTCCGGTCGGCACGAACCCGGGCCGCAGGTCGGCGGTGCCGAACATCAGGTCCCACCACGGGAACAACACGCCGAAGTTCACGCCGCGCGCCGGCCCCTCGTGGCCGTAGCCGATCGCGTGATGCAACCGGTGGTAGCTGGGCGACACCAGCAGCCGCTCGCCGGCGCCGAAGCGCCAGCGCAGGTTCGCGTGCTGAACGCTCTGCAGCACGCGCGTTGCGACCACCAGCGCGATGAACTGTCCCGGCGCCACGCCGACCACCAGCGCGACCACGGCCAGCACGCCGTCGCGCAACAGGTCGTCGAGCAGATGATTGCGGTTGTCGCTCCAGAACGTCATCTGGCGCTGGCTGTGATGGACCGCGTGCAGCTGCCACCACCAGCCGAACCGGTGCTGCGCGCGGTGCATCCAATAGTCGACGAAGTCGAGCACCACCAGGTAGATCAGGAAGCTGACGATCGCGACGTCGGTCACGCCGGGAATCACCTGATCGAGGTTCATCCGCGGCACGCCGTGCAGCCGCAGCCAGCCCTCGAGCGCATCGAACGCCGGCGTCATCAGCGCGAACACCAGCAGCGCGAAGCCGCCGAGCCGATGCAGCAGCGTGTAGACGATGTCGGTCCGCACCGCGCGCCGGTCGCGCAGCGGCTCCACGCCCCAGCGCCGCTCGAGCAGCGGCAGCACCGCCGCCAGCAGCGCAACCTCGAGCGCGCCGATCACGACCCATTCGGTGAAATCGAACAGCTCCTCGGCGTAACGCATCAGCCCGAGCCCGAACAGCACCGGCTCGACCGCATGCTCGAACAGCAGCCCCTGCAGCCACGCGATCGCGGCGTCCAGCATCGGCAACGGGTTCATGCGCAGGCCTGTCTCGGTCAGCGCCGGTAATCCGGATGCTCGCGCAGCGTCGCGAAGCAAAGTCCGCGCGACTTCAGCCCGGCGATCAGCGGATCGAGCATCGGCGCGTACGGATCGGCGCGCGACCAGATGCCCAGGTGCGCCATCAGGATGTCGCCGGCGCGGATCTTCGCGAGCGCGTCCTTCAGCAGCCGGTCGTTCGGGAACTTGTCCGACGGCAGCTCGTCGCCGAGGAATCCGGCCGGCGCCCAGTGCACGTGCGCATAGCCGCAATCGCGCGCGGCCTGCATCGCCTCGGGCGGCGCCTTGCCGCCGGGAGCGCGCCACCACCGGTCGAGCGGCCGGCCGGTCAGCTCGCGAAAGCGCGCGTCGACGCGCTCGAGCTCGGCACAGACGTCGGCCGCGCTCCAGCGCAGCGTGCGGCCGGCGCGATCGCCGAACTCGGGCCGCACCGTCAGCTGCCCGTCGCCGCTCGCGCCTCGGAAATACACGTGGTCGAACGTGTGGTTGCCGAACGCATGGCCTTCGGCGACGCGGGCGCGCCAGTACTCGCCCCAGGAGGCGTCGAGCGAGCGGTCGCCGCGCGGCGTGCGCTCGCTGGCGAGGAAGAACGTCGCGCGCACCTGGTGCTTGCGCAGGATCCCCGCGATCAGCTCGGCATCGCGCATGTTGCCGGTGTCCAGCGTCAGATAGACGTGACCGCGGCAGCCGGGCGCGGCGTCTGCCGGCGGCACCGCGGCGGCGAACGCGAGCGCGGCGACCGCGATCCGTGCCGAGTTCACAGCAGCGGCGCGCGGTTCACGAAG
>DATLGW010000147.1:0-3424 GCA_035540315.1 Burkholderiaceae bacterium
GTGGCCTTCGACGAATCCGGGCAGCAGCACTTTCGACGCGAAGCGCTCGTCGACGACATGCGGACCCCAGCCCGACAGCGACGACAGGTCGCCCGCGCCGAGCACGCGGCCGTCGCGCACGGCCACGTGCGTGGCGAGCGGTCGCGCCGGGTCCATCGTGTGGATCCGGCGCGCGCGGTAGATCGTGATCGCCGCCGTCACGTCGCCGCCCGCGATCGGCCGGCGCAGCCGCGGATGCGACGCACCCGCATCAGTGGTTGTCGCGCGGCACCCCGTGGGCCCGATCGATCTGCTGGTATTTGACCGCGAAGTCGAGGCACGCGCCGTCCGACAGCTGCCCGACGTGCCGCCGCTGCAGCTCCTGCCACGGCGTCTGGCTGACCAGTTGCGGCGACTGCCAGGCCGCCCGGCGCCGCGCAAGCTCGTCGTCGCCGATCAGCATGTCGGCGCGCCGCCGCTTCAGATCGATCCGCACGCGGTCGCCGGTCTTCAGCAGCGCCAGCCCGCCGCCCACCGCCGACTCCGGCGAAGCATTCAGCACCGACGGGCTGGCCGACGTGCCGGACTGCCGGCCATCGCCGACGCACGGCAGCAGCGTGATGCCCTGCTTGACCAGCGCATCGGGCGGCAGCATGTTGACGACCTCTGCCGCACCCGGATAGCCGATCGGCCCGACGCCGCGGATGAACAGGATGCAATCCGCGTCGATCTCGAGCGCAGGATCGTTGATCCGCGCGTGGTAGTCCTCGGGCCCGTCGAAGACGATCGCGCGGCCCTCGAACGCATCGGGGTCGCCCGGACGGCACAGGTAGCGCTGGCGGAACTCCTCGGTGATCACCGACGTCTTCATCACTGCCGAGTCGAACAGGTTGCCGCGCAGCACCGCGAAGCCGGCCTCGGACAGCAGCGGCTCGTCATAACCGCGGATCACGTCGCGGTCGCTGGTGGCGGTGTCGCGGTAGATCTCGCCGATCGTGCGCCCCGACACCGTCAGCGCGTCGGCGTGCAGCTTGCCGGCCCGCAGCAGCTCGTGCATCACGGCCGGCACGCCGCCGGCGCGGTGGAACTCCTCGCCCAGATAGCGGCCCGCCGGCATGCAGTTGACCAGCAGCGGAATCGAATAGCCGATGCGGTCCCAGTCGCCGATGTCGAGCGCCACGCCCATGTGGCGCGCGATCGCCGTCACGTGCGGCGGACAGTTCGTCGATGCGCCCAGCGCGCTCGCCGCGACGATTGCGTTCTCGAACGCCGCGCGCGTCATCACCCGCGACGGCCGCAGGTCCTCGTTGACCATCTCGACGATCCGCCGGCCCGTC
Organism: Burkholderiaceae bacterium; assembly: GCA_035540315.1. Taxonomy (GTDB): domain Bacteria; phylum Pseudomonadota; class Gammaproteobacteria; order Burkholderiales; family Burkholderiaceae_E; genus DATLGW01. Next base: position 1,317 of record DATLGW010000147.1, read on the forward strand.
AGGTAGGCCATCTGCGGCCGCTCGCGATACGGCGCCGGGATCGCCGCGCATCCGGGCAGCGACATGCCCAGCGCCTCGGCGACGCTGTTCATCGACAGCGCCGTGCCCATCGTGTTGCAGTGCCCGACCGACGGCGCGCTCGACGACACCATCTCGATGAACTGCTCGTAATCGATCCGGCCGGCGGCGAGCTCCTGGCGCGCATACCAGACGATCGTTCCGGAACCCGCCAGCCCGCCGCCGTAATAGCCGTTGAGCATTGGCCCGCCGGAGAGCACGATCGCCGGGATGTCGACGGTCGCCGCGCCCATCATCATCGCGGGCGTCGTCTTGTCGCAGCCGGTGGTCAGCACGACGCCGTCGAGCGGATAGCCGTACAGCACCTCGACCAGGCTCAGGTACGCAAGGTTGCGGTCCAGCGCGGCGGTCGGACGCTTGCCCGTTTCCTGGATCGGATGCACCGGGAACTCGATCGGCACGCCGCCGGCGTCGCGGATGCCGTCGCGCACTCTGCTCGCCAGATCCAGGTGGTGCCGATTGCACGGCGACAGGTCGCTGCCGGTCTGCGCGATCCCGATGATCGGCCGGCCGCTGCCGCGCAGCTCGGTCAGCGTCAAGCCGAAGTTCATGTACCGCTCCAGATACAGGGCGGTCATGTCGGGCTTTTCGGGGTTGTCGAACCAGGCGCGCGAACGCAGCCTCGGCGGGCGCTTCGATCCGGTCATCGGGGGTCTCCGGGCAAGGATGCCGCAGTGTAGCAACTTGCGGTAGGCTTGGATTCCAACCACTTCGACGGCCACGCCGTGGAATCGATCCCGCTCTGGGCGCACGCGCTCGCACTGCTGTGCCTGCTGTTCGTCTCCGCGTTTTTCTCGATCTCCGAAACCAGCATGGTGGCGCTGAACCGGTATCGGCTCAGCCACCTGGTTCGCGAGGGCCGCCGCGGCGCCGCGCGAACGGCGGCGCTGCTCGCGCGCACCGACAAGCTGCTGTCGACGATCCTGATCGGCAACAACGTCGTCAACACCGCGCTGACGGCGATGGTCACCGCGCTGGCGATCCGCTACTTCGGCGACTCCGAACGCGTGATCCTCGGCGCTTCGGTCGGCATCGCGTTCCTGCTGATCGTGTTCTGCGAGATCACGCCCAAGGTCGTCGGCGCGACCTACCCCGATCGGATCGCGCTGCCGTCGAGCCTGGTGCTGGCAGGGCTGATGCGGCTGCTGACTCCGGCGCTGTGGTTCGTGAACCTGCTCACGGGCGGGCTGCTGCGGCTGATCGGCATCGACACGCGCCGCTCCAGCCCGACGCGGCTGAGCCCCGAGGAGCTGCGTTCGATCGTCATCGAATCCGCGCATTTCATGCCGGACAAGCACCGGGCGATCCTGCTGAACCTGTTCGACCTGGAGCGGATCACCGTCGACGACGTGATGACCCCGCGCGGCCGCGTCGAGGCGCTGGACATCGCGACGTCGCCCGACGGCATCCGCGAGCAGCTCGCGACCTGCTACCACAACAAGCTGCCGGTGTACGAGGGCGAGCTCAATCGGGTGATCGGCATCCTGCACGTGCGCCGCGCGCTGTCGCTGCTCGCGCGCGACGAGTTCGGCGCCGACGACATCCGCGAGCTGCTCGCGCCGCCGTACTTCATCCCCAGCGGCACGCCGGTGTTCACGCAGCTGCAGTTCTTCCAGGAGAACCGGCGCCGGCTGGGGCTGGTCGTCGACGAATACGGCGAGGTCCAGGGGCTGGTGACGCTCGAGGACATCATGGAGGAGATCATCGGCGAGTTCACCACCGGCGCGCCGGGTTCGGACTCGGCAGAGCTCACCTGGGACGCGCGCGGCGAGGCGATCGTCGAGGGGACGACGCCGTTGCGCGAGCTCAACCGCCGGCTCGGCACGCGGTTTCCGCTGGACGGCCCGCGCACGCTGAGCGGCTGGATCCTCGAGTCGCTGCAGGACATCCCCGAGGCGAACGCGAGCGTGCGCTTCGACGACCTGGCGATCGAGATCACGCACCTGCAGGATCGGACGATCCGCAGCGCGCGGCTGCGCCGGCTGCGGGAGACGGCGCCGCAGGACTAGGGAGGGCTCGGAGCCCGGCGT
>DATLGW010000148.1:0-2845 GCA_035540315.1 Burkholderiaceae bacterium
GCGCCAGCCGCTGCGCGACCCCGAAGCGGTGCTGCTCGTCGACGATCGCGAGCCCCAGCCGCGGGAAATCGACCGACTCCTCGATCAGCGCATGAGTGCCGATCACCAGGTCGATGTCGCCGGCGGCGACCGCGCCGCGCACCGCCTTCTTCTCGGACGCCTTCAGCGAGCCGCTCAGCCACGCGAATCGGATCGCCAGCGGCTCGAGCCAGACCGCGAGCTTGCGGTAGTGCTGCTCGGCCAGGATCTCGGTCGGGGCCATCAACGCAGCCTGCCGGCCGCTGCCGACGTCGCCCTGCAGCAGCCGGTTCATCGGCACCGGCCGCGCGAGATCGGCCGAGATCGCGTCGAATGCGCGCTGCTGCGCGCCGGTCAATCCGAACGGCAGCCGCTCGCGCAGCCGCTGCACGCCGCTGCGGTCGCGCAGCGGCACGCCGGTCTGTCCCGAGCGCAGCGCCCGCGCCCGCTTCAGCGACAGCTGCTGCGCAAGCAGCTCGTCGAAGATCACCCGCCGCCACGCCGGATGGCTGCGGTCCTCGAGCGCGTCGAGCGACGCGCTCGCGGGCGGCTCGTGCAGCAACCGCAGCGCCGCCAGCAGCGGCGGCAGCTTCAGGCGGGCGACGATGGCTGCCGGAACCGTCTCGGCCCAGTCGGTCGCCGCCAGCGCAGCCAGGATCGTCGCCCGCAGCGCCGACTGCGCGATGCCGGCAGCGACCGGATAGACCGGCGTCAGTCGCTGCGGCAGCGGCGCGTCGTTCGACACCAGCCGATAGCGCGGATGCACCATCTCGCTGCCGAACAGCCCGCCGCGGATTTCCCCGAGCGCTCGGACGGTACGGTCGATCGCGAGCTGAGCGCGCTGCGACGGGTAGAAGTGCAGGAACCGCAGCGCCAGGCGCCCGGTGCCGTCGTCGATCTCGACCACCAGCGAGCGGCGGCCGCGTCCGATCACGTCGCTGCGCACGATCCGGCCCTGCACCTGACAGGTCGTTCCGGCGCGCGCCTGCGCAATCGGCGTCAGCCGCGTCTCGTCCTCGTATCGCAACGGCAGATGCAGCAGCAGATCCGCCGGGCTGCGAATCCCCAGCTTGGCCAGCCGCTGCGGGTCCGGCGGCGCAGCGGCCGCGCGGGAACTGCGCGAAGCGACGGCGCGCGGACCGATCAACGGGTCGGCAGCACCATCACCGCCTCGACCTCGAACAGCGCGCCGCGCGGCAGGCTGGCGACGCCGACGGTCGAGCGCGCCGGATACGGGTGCGACAGGTACTCCGGAATGATCTGGTTGACGACCGGAAAGTTCGCCAGGTCGGTCAGGAACAGCGTGAGCTTCACGCAGTCCGACAGCGACCCGCCGGCGGCCTGCGCGACCGCCCGCAGGTTCTGCAACGCGCGATGGACCTGGGCTTCGAAGCCGCCGTCGACGAGTTGGCCGCTGGTCGGGTCGAGCGCGATCTGCCCCGACAGATAGACGGTGTCGCCGATCCGGACCGCCTGCGAGTAGGGTCCGATTGCCGCCGGTGCGTCGGCAGTCTGAATGATCGATTTCATGCACGCATCCCCGCGCCAGGTCTTGCGGCCATTCTACCGGCGCCGCGGCGCCTGCGCCTGCGTCCGCGCCGGCGCGTCGCTCGGCACCGCCGGCCGGGGTCGCCGCGGCGGTGGATTAAAATCGGCGCTTGCAAGCTCCCGCCGTCCGCGACCCCCCGATGTCATCCCCCGACGTTCGCGATGCGAACAGCCCGCCGATCCGCATTCGCGGCGCGCGGCAGAACAACCTGAAGAACCTCGACCTGGACATCCCCACTGGCGAGCTGGTGGTCGTCACCGGCGTGTCGGGGTCCGGCAAGTCGTCGCTCGTGTTCGATACGCTGTACGCGGAGGGCCAGCGCCGCTACGTCGAGACGTTCTCGGCGTACGCGCGGCAGTTCCTCGACCGGATGGACAAGCCGCAGGTCGATCGGATCGAGGGCGTCCCGCCGGCGATCGCGATCGACCAGACGAATCCGGTGCGGACGTCGCGGTCGACGGTGGGCACGATGACCGAGCTCAACGATCATCTGAAGCTGCTGTTCGCGCGCGCCGCCCGGCTGCACTGTCGCCGCTGCGCGCGGCCGGTGCGCCGCGAGACCGCGCAGTCGATCCAGGCCGATATCTGCCGACGCGCGGATGCCGCGGGGGATCCGCGGCTCGTGATCGCGTTTCCGGTGCCGATTCCGGCGAACTTCGGCGCCGACGAGATCGAATCGTTCCTGCAGGCGCAGGGCTATTCGCGGATCCACGCCCGCACCGACACGTCGCTGCTGGTCGTGCAGGACCGGCTGCGCGCCGGCTCCGCCGGCGACGCGCGGCTGGCCGAGGCGATCGAGGCGGCGCTCGCGCGCGGCCGCGGTCGCGTCGTCGCGGTCGCGATCGACGACGACGGCAACGACCGCGCGACGTGGCGCTTCTCGAAAGATCTGGCCTGCGACGACTGCGACATCGCGTATGCAGATCCGACGCCGAGCCTGTTCTCGTTCAATTCGCCGATCGGCGCCTGCGAAACCTGCCGCGGGTTCGGCCGCGTGATCGGCATCGACTTCGACCTGGTGATTCCGGACCCGTCGAAATCGCTGGCCGGCGGCGCGATCCGCCCGTGGCAGACCGACAGCTTCAAGGAATGCCAGGCCGATCTGCTGAAGTTCGGCCGCCAGCGCGGCGTGCCGCTGGACGTTCCGTGGCGCGAGCTGTCGGACGCGCACCGCCAGTGGGTCCTCGAAGGCGGCGACGACTGGACCGGCAACTGGTCGCGGCAGTGGTACGGGATCCGCCATTTCTTCGCCTGGCTCGAGAGCAAGGCGTACAAGAT
>DATLGW010000149.1:0-3918 GCA_035540315.1 Burkholderiaceae bacterium
CGTTGCGGTGGCACTGCTGCGCCGAACGGTTCCGCCGTTCGCGCTGCTGTTCCTGTACTTCTTTGTTGCGAGCCTGGTCGCGGCGCGGATCGCCGGGCGCGGCCGTATGCTGCTGTTCAACCTGGCGTTCGTGTTCCTCGCGTTGGGGCTGTTCGAGTCGGTGATGTCGGCGCGCTCGCTGTCCCAGGACGCCTTCTACAAGTCGCCGAGCTTCGACGCACGAATCGTCTCGCATCCCGAGCTCGGATACGCGGCGCCACCTCAGGCGGGACAGTTCCGGGACGTGAAGCGCGCGCCAGACGGCTCGGTCGTCTTCGAGGCCGAATACGGAGTCGATGCGAACGGCCTGCGGGTGACGCCGGCCAAGCCCGGGGCGCCGGTTTATTTCTTCGGCGACTCGTTCGTGTTCGGCGAAGGGATCAATGATGCCGAAACGTTGCCGCATCAGTATGCCGAGCTCACCGGGCGCCAGACCTTCAACCTGGCGATGCCGGGCTATGGGCCGCACCAGATGCTGCGGATGCTCGAGCTCGATCTGCCGGCGCAACTGGGAATGCCGGCGCCCGCCGACGTCGTCTACGTTGCGATCACTGCGCACATCGACCGCGCCGCCGGACGGGCCTACTGGGACGTCAACGGCCCGTTCTACGAAGTCGTCGGCGGCACCGCGCAGTACCTCGGCCCCAGCGGCTCGGTCCGACCGTCGTCGGTCTGGATGCAGTACCTGTTCGGCCGCAGCGAGATCTGGTCGCGGATCGTGCGGCCGCAGCTGGAGCTGTATGGGCGCGACCACGATCGCGAGCGCTTCGTCGCGATCGTCGCAACAGCCGCCCGACATGCGAAGCAGCGCTGGGGCGCGTCGTTCCGGGCGGTGATCTGGGACGTGGGGCCGTGGATTCGGCCGCGGGATATCCGCGACGCGGACTGGATCGAGCGCGAGCTCGCGCAGCGCGGCGTGACGGTGATCCGAGTGTCGCGGGACGATCCCAAGCTCGACGACGACCGGTACTACATCCCGATCGACGGCCATCCGAACGGCGCCGGATTCGCTCGGCTCGCAGCGCTGCTGGCACGGCAGGAGCGCTCCAACGCGGTCGCGACCGGGACACGCTGACGCGCCGGCGCACAAAAGAAACCGCCGCTGCCGGTGGCAGCGGCGGTTCGAGCTACAAAGCCGGCGTCAGACCGTGAAGCTCGGCTGGTTCAGCAGATCGGTGTGGAACCCGTCGCCCGTGACGTACAACAGGCGGGCTGGCCCGGTCATCAACGACTCGACCGACGCGTAATCGGCAGCCTGCACGCCTTCGAGGACGACTGAACCCCGGCTCTCGGCGGCCGCATCGCCCGGATCGCGCGAGAAGAACTCGAGCCTGAGCCACTGCCCTTCGGCACCGATCGTCACGTACTGGTTCGGGCTTTGCGCCTCGGTCAGGTCGTGGAACGTCAGGTTCAGGTCGCTCTGGGCAGTCTGGTTCGTGTTCGTCGCGTTCCCCGCATAACGAGAGCCCGTGAGAACGCTGTCCATCACGTCGGTCAGGATCACCTTGTCGACCCCGATCCGGAAGTCCTTCGCGACGTCGTTGCCGTTGGCCTGAGCGATCGAGAAGACGAACCCGTTGCCGTCCTGCGTGCCGCTGACATGGTTGGCCGCGGTGCCGCCGAGGTTGCCGCCGTAGAGCGTGTCGTTGCCGGCCTGCCCGAACAGCAGATCGGCGCCCGCGCCGCCCGCCATTACGTGATTGCCATGCGCGTTGGCGGCCGTCGCTTGCACCTGGATCCGATCGAACACCATTGCGATGCCGTCGGCATCGGTCGTCTGGACCGCCAGCAGCGTCGACGCGGTGGTCGCCGCCGGCAGACTGAACTCCCACTCCACCCGGTTCGTTTCCCCGACCTGGCGCTGAACGACCTGCACGCCCTCTGCCAGCGTCCAGCCCCAGTTGTTGCCCGCATTGGCAACCGCCGGGTCGAGCGCGTTGACACCGCCGGTGCGCGTCGCGACCTGCTGGCCGTTCCACGATACCGCCAGGTCGGTGCCGTGATCGTCGTTCCCACGGACCTGCATCAGCATCGTGTACGGCTGCCCCGCGACCGTGTGCACTTGCTGCTGAAGGCCCGACGTTCCGATCGGCGGCACCCAATACGTCAGGCCACCGACGCCGGTCGGGTCGACGTCGGCACCTGCGCCGGCAAAGTCCGTGCGGACATAATCGGCCGTCCCGGAACCGCCACCGATCGCGTCCCAGCCGATATCGGCTGCGGGAAGATTGAAGGTCCAGAAATCGGGATCTGCAGCCCCGACCGAGTTGGCCGCGGCTGCGTTCCAGAAATCGAACTGATAGTTGCGAACGCCGCCGCCCGACCCGCCGAGCAGCGCCTCGGCGCCCTCGCTGCCGATCACCATCTGCGTGCCGGGACCGCCCATCAGCACGTTGCCCGAGACCACCGTGGCGGTCACGTTCTGCGCGGCGCTGGTTCCGCCGGCGTTGCTCGCGGTGACGCTGAACTGCGTGGCGCCCGCGGCCAGCGCAGTCCCTGGACTGACGCTCCATGCACCGGTGGTCGCATCGGCGGTCGTCGTCAGCGTCTGCTGCGAGCCGTCCGCCATATAGGTGACCGTGACCGTCGCGCCCTGGGTCGCCGTGCCGCTGAGCGTCGGCGTCGTGTCGTTGGTCATGAAGTCGGTTTGCGATACCGAAACCGTGGGCGCCGGTGCGGGTCCGGGCGCCGGTCCCGGACTCGGACCCGGAGTCGGGCTGGGTCCAGGACTCGGAGTCGGCCCCGGAGCCGGACCCGGCGAGGGGCCCGGCGAAGGCGTCGGAGCCGGCGCCGTCGCATCGCCGCCGCCGCCGCCGCCGCCACCGGCGGCCACGGCCAACCCGAGCACGCCGGCGCCGGCAACGAACGGCAGCCACGCCGGCGTGCCGGGCGCGGGAGTCGCGGGGGGCGTCGCGGCTGCCGGCGCAGGCGCCTGTGCCAGCACTGCGGCGTCGGTCAGCGGCGCCACCGGCGGAGCCTCGAGCATCGCGACCTGATCGACGGCTTGCAGCGTGGGCGCGCCGTCGGCGATCACCCGACACGCTTCTTCGGATTCGCAGTCCTTGAAGAAGTCGATCAGCTCGACCGTCTGCCCGGTCGGCAGTCCGGCGACGATCGCATCCTCGCCGGACCGCTGCACGATCACCTTCGACACCGTGCGGCCCGAGGCCTCATCGATCAGCCGAATCTGCTCGCCCGGTTGAACCGGCAACTTGAACGACGCCTGCTTCAGCGGCGTTTGGGTCTTGGATCCGTCGGAATGCGTAACCTGCAGCACTATTGACATGTTGGCGCGTCCTCGCGTCTCGTGGTTTTGGGAGTCCAGTGCATGATCGCCGGCGGCACACGACCTCGGCGGCCTAAGGAATGGTGAGACTTACTGCGTTCTCGATCCTCCTCGATGAGCCGGGCTCGGGGCCGATCGCGCATCTTCGGATGCCGCGAACGGCTGGCAGCTGCGGTCCGCCAGAGCCGACTTTGGCGCTACGCTAGCCGCGGCGCTTCGACTTAGTCAACAGCAGGGGTGATCAAAGGCAGCGCGACGGCCGCGCCCGATGCGCGGAAGCAACGGCTTGCTGCCGCTTGGCGGCCGCCGGGCACCGCTCGGCGTCAGGCTGCGCCGAACTGCCGGTAAGCCTGCGGCACGAACCAGTCGCGATGCCCGGCGCGGTACTGTTTCCCCGGCGTCGCCTGCGGCGGCTCCGGCTCGGTTGCCGGATCTGCAGTCAGCTCCAGCAGCACCCCCGACGGGTCGAACACGAACAGCTGATAGGGCCGGTTCGGGTTCGACCCGTCGGGGGTGCTGCTGGAGCTGACTGCAGATCCGGCAACCGAGCCGGAGCCGCCGCAGGCGACGCCGGGGAAACAGTACCGCGCCGG
>DATLGW010000150.1:0-3378 GCA_035540315.1 Burkholderiaceae bacterium
GCTGCTGCTGCGCCTGGTCGAGCTGCGCTGCGCGTGCGGCGACCTCGCGGTCCTGGCGTTCACCGCGCGCGATCGGCAGCGGGACGCTGACGCCGAACGACACCATGTTCGAAAAGCCGGAGCCGCGCTGCGCGAACGCGACCTCCCAGCTCCAGTTCGGCTGGCGATCCAGGATCGCCAGCCGCAGCGCGCTCTGCGCGGCCTCGATCTCTGCCTGCAGCGCCCGCAGTTGCGGATGCGTTTCGATCGCGTAGTCGGCGGCCCGCGCCGCGTCGGCTGCGCCGCCACCGAGCGCCTCGTCGGCAAACGGTCGCTGCGCGTGCGCGCCGATCCAGCGCGCCAGCCGCGCGGTCGCAATCGCCGTCTGCTGGCCGGCTGCGACCGCGCGGTCGCGCGTGAGCGCGTTCATCGCGTCCGCGGCCAGCACGTCCGCGGCAGCGGCGCGTCCGGCGGCCAGCTGCGCTTGCAGCGTGCGCTGCTGCATCGCGAGCTCGTCGGCCAGCGCGGCCAGCTGGCGCTCGGCCCGCTGCGCGTAGATTCGATCGATCCAGGCCGCAGCGACGTCGGCTCGCAACTCGGCGCGCAGCGCAGCGCCCAGCGCATCGGCGCGATCGGCCTCGCGTTCGACTCGCTGTTGCCGCGCCGCGCGCTTGTCCGCCGACACGTATTCCTGCATCACGCCAATCCGACGCATCGTCATCGATTCGCGCCCCAGCGCGAATCGATCCGGCCCTTCGATCGGCAGGTTGTCGATCCCTGCCCGCAGCACCGGGTCCGGAAGCTGCTTGGCCGCACGCGCCATCTGCCGCGCCGACTCGGCAGCCGCGGCGCTCGCGCTCAGCGACCGTGCGTCGCGCGTAGCGATTTCGAGCGCATCGCCGAGCGACAGCGGCGGCGCGGCGGCGCGAATCGGCGCTGCCGCAACCAACAGCAGGGACATGGCCGCCGGCACAGCAGCCGCCCAGCCGGAACGTCCAGCGCAACTCGTCCCTCGGACAAACCATCGCATGATCTGACCCATGACCAGAGGAATCGGCGCATCCGCGCCTTGGCGCGGGTGCGAGCGAACAATCGGGTCGTTGGAATCAGATTCGCAGGCGGCCGTACAGCGCGAGCAGCGGCGGTGGCGGTGGACCGCTCGGTCCGACCGCGTCCGGCCATCGGCCGCCGAGCGCGTCCGCCGCGGACAGCACCCGGATCAAAACCGGCAGCGGAGGCGCAAGCGCGGGCGCAGGAGTGGGATCGCCTGCCAGCCGGGCCGGCTCGGCCTGGCAGTGTTCGGCGCAAAGGACACTCTTGGTCTGGCCGTGCGAGCCATCCATTTCCTCGCACTGCGGCGGCATCGCCCGAGCAGCGCTTTGCTCGACCGCGGAGGCCTCGACCAGCCGACAGGCATACGCCGCCAACGCGAGCTGGGCGAAGAACAACCCCAACAGCGTCAGCAGCGAGATCCGTCGAACGTGGCGCCTGAACATCGCGGTCAGTATAGCGTCCGTGCCCGATGCGAAATTGATCTATGTCTAACGAAAGGCGCAGGGTCTGGGCTCACGCCTGCCCCCGGTCCGTCTCGATAGGCATCGCAGCGCTCACGCCGGCTGCAGATCGGTCACCACCATCTTGCCGCCTTCGTTGACGACCTTGAACCGGACCTTGTCGCCGGGCTTGAACGGATCGAGCATCGCCTTGTCCCGGACGTGAAACACCATCGTCATCGGCGGCATGTCGAGCTCCTTGATCTCGCCGTGGCGAATCGTCACCCGGCCGGAGTCCTTGTCCAGACGGCGGATCTCGCCGTCAGCCGATGCGCTCTGGCCGGCGGCACTGGCCGCCGCGCCGGCCGCGGCAGGCGCCGCCGGCGACTGCGCGCGAACGGTGAGCGGAAGCGACACGGCGACGACCAGGGCTGCAGCAGCGAGGCCTGCGAACTGCGTCTTCATTTTTTCTCCTTCGTTGGCGTCGTGGAGGGGATCACGTTGACGACCCCGATCATGCCGGCCTGATAGTGACCCGGGATCAGACACGCGAACTCGAAACGACCCGGCCGGTTGAACGTCCAGACGATCTGCTCGCTCTTGCCGGGGTCGACGTGCGCCATGTAGGGCTCGTCGTGTTCCATGTTCGGGAACTTCAGCATCAGCTCCGCGTGCTTGTCGTTCTCCTCCTTGGTGCCGATCACGAGCTCGTGCAGGATCTTGCCGTCGTTCCTGACGACGAACCGGATCGTCTCGCCTTGCCTGACGTCGATCGCGTCGGGCTTGAAGCGCATCGTGTCGTGCATCGACACGACGATCGTGCGCGATACGGACTTCGGATCACCGGCGATTCCCCAGGGCTTTTGCTCCTTCACGACGGTGACGTCGGGCTTTTTCGCGTGCGGCCGATCGCCGTGAGCCCATGCGGGGGTCACGGCGAGCGCCGCGCACAGCGCGACAGCAGGCAGGATCAGCTTCATTGCGCTTTTCTTTCTCAGTGACGGTGGCCGTTGCGGCCGTTGGGTTTGCGAACTCGCACTTCAGACGGCATGGCGCCGGCGTTCGACATCGGCATCGCGTGACCCCCTTCGGAGGCGAAGCGGGCGGGTTCGGCAAGCGGCCCCGTCCACTCGTAGGCGACGGTGCCGGGCGGATGCGAGTACCAGCCGGGGTCGGAGTAGTCGCCGCGTCGCTGCTCGGCGCGCACCTTCACGATCGTGAACATGCCGCCCATCTCGGCCGCACCGAACGGACCCTGCCCCGCCATCATCGGCAGCGTGTTGTCCGGCAGCGGCATCTCCATTTCGGCCATGTCGGCCATGCCGCGCTCGCCCATCACCATGTAATCCGGGATCAGCCGGGTGATCTTCTTCACCAGCCCGCGATGGTCGACGCCGATCATCGTGGGCACGTCGTGACCCATCGCGTTCATCGTGTGATGCGACTTGTGGCAGTGGAACGCCCAGTCGCCGGGCTCGTCGGCGACGAACTCGAACGCCCGCATCTGGCCGACGCCGACGTTCGCAGTCACCTCGGGCCAGCGCGACTCGGGCCGCGTCCATCCGCCGTCGGTTCCGGCGACGACGAACTCGTGACCGTGCAAGTGCATCGGGTGATCGTCCATCGACAGGTTGCCGACCCGGATTCGGACGCGGTCGTTCAGCCGCACCGGCATCACGTCGATGCCGGGGAACACGCGCGTGTTCATCGTGAACAGGTTGAAATCGAGCATCGTGTTGATCCGCGGCGTCGCGCTGCCGGGCTCGATGTCGAACGCCGCGAGCATGATCGCGAAGTCGCGGTCGATCGGCATGAACTTCGGGTCGCGCGGATGCGTGATCCACATCCCGTACATCCCCATCGCCATCTGGACCATCTCGTCGGCGTGCGGGTGGTACTTGAACGT
>DATLGW010000151.1:0-3281 GCA_035540315.1 Burkholderiaceae bacterium
GCGCGACCCGGCGCACCGTCGCGATCAGCAGCGCGAACGCCAGATCTGCGACATCCTCGGTCAGCACGTCGGGGGTATTCGTGACCGTCACCGCGTGCGCCTTGCACCAGCCGACGTCGATCGCGTCGACGCCGACGCCGAAGCACGACACGAGCTTCAGGTTGGGCAGCTTCTCGAGCACGGCTGCCTCGACGCCGCGCCCGCCGTTGGTCACGACGATCTGGCAGGTGCCGGCCAGCTCGCGCAGCAGCGCCGCCGGATCGGCCGCGCGATCGTAACGGTGCACTTCATACGTATCCTCGAGCGCCTTCTGCGTCGGCGGATACAACGGGCCCATCAGCAGCACCTGCGTCTTCATCGTCCCCCTCGTGTCATGTCATCGGCTCGGGCGCGGGCACGCGCAGCCGCTGCGACCACTCGTGCAGCGCCGGCAGGATCTGCGGATGCAGCTGCACGCCGTGCACGAGCTGCGCGCGCTTGCGCGCCAGCGCCCGTTCGCCGGGCAGCCGCACCGGCGCCCCCGGATCGCGCGGCGCCGAAGCGTGGCACGCGTTCACCAGCCAGTCGAGCTGGCGTGCGAATGCGTCGAGCCCGCCGAACGCGCGCGGGTCGTACAGCTGGATGCACACGCTCGCGCCCCAGCCTTCGACGAGGTCGGCGCGGCCATAGCCGGCCAGCCCGGCGGTCAATGTCTCGACCAGCAGCGCCAGCCCATAACCTTTGTGTCCGGCGTCCAGTCCGCCCAACGGCAGGATCGTTCCGGGCGGATTTGCCGCCAGCACGGCCGGATCGTCGGTCGGCTGTCCCAGCGCATCGAGCCACCACGCGCTCGCGCCGCGCTGTCCGGCCGCCTTCAACCGGTTGCTCATCCCGTTGGTCGTCACCGACGCCGAGATGTCGATCAGGATCGGATCGGTCGACGTCGGAATGCCCACGGCCAGCGGGTTCGGCGTGAACACCGCCTGCGTGCCGCCGAACGGGGCGACGCTCGCAACCGCGGGATCGGAGCTGAACAGCTGGATCAGCAAGCCGTCGCGCGCGACCGGCTCCAGGTACGCGGCGAGGCACGCGATGTGGTGGCTGCGCCGGATCACGACCGTCGCCGCACCCTGCTCGATCGCCCGCGGCCGCGCCCACTGGATCGCGCGGCGAACCAGCGCCGGCCCAGGCAGCCGCCGCCCGTCCCAGGTCGCGACCGCCGCGCGTTCGGCAATGACCTCCGGGTCGCCGGCAGGCGTCATCGTGCCGCGCTCGAGCTCGCCCAGGTAACCGGCCAGCAGCTGCAAGCCGTGCGTGTCGTGCCCGAGCAGGTCGCCTTCGACCAGCACGAACGCGACCTCGCCGGCGAGCTCGGCATCCATGCCGGCCGCAGCCATCAGCGCCGCGGCGTACCGGCGCAGCGCGTCGGCCGAATAACGTTGCGGGACCGGCATCAGTAGACGGCGCGCCCGCCGGACAGATCGAACACCGCGCCGGTCGAGAACGAGCACTCCTCGCTCGCGAGCCACGCGACCATCGCTGCCATCTCCTCGACCAGCCCGAAGCGGCCCATCGGGATCTTCGACAGCATGAAGTCGATGTGCTGCTGCGAGATCTGGTCGAAGATCGGTGTGCGCACTGCGGCGGGCGTGATGCAGTTGACGCGGATGCCGGTTTTCGCCAGCTCCTTCCCAAGCGATTTGGTCAGCCCGATCACCGCCGCCTTCGACGCCGAATATGCCGACGCGTTCGGATTGCCTTCCTTGCCGGCAATCGATGCAATGTTGATGATGCGGCCGTAGTCGCGTTCGCGCATCGCGTGAATGACCGCGCGATTGCAATAGAACAGCCCGTGCACATTGAGGTCGAACACCTGCCGCCATTCGGCGCCGCTGTACTCCCAGGTGGTCTTGCTCGGTCCGGCGATGCCGGCGCTGCACACCAGGACGTCGATCGCGCCGAAGCGTTGCCGCGTCGCATCGCATGCGCGCTGCACGGCCGCCTCGTCCGTCACGTCGACGGCGATTGGCAGATGCGCAGGTCCGAGCTGGCGCGCAACGGCGTCGGCCGCGCGCTCGTCGAGATCCCACACGGCAACGGTGGCGCCGCTGCGCGCGAAGCGCTCGCAGATCGCCCGCCCGATTCCGGAGGCGCCGCCGGTCACGATCGCGAAGCGCGCGTTCAGATCGATCTGGTTCATCGCATCGGATCCGTCAGAAGCCGACCTCGTTGCGACCCTTGAGCTTCAGCATCTGGCGCGCCTCGTCCGGCGTCGCCACCTCGAGCGACAGCGACTCGATGATCCGGCGGATCCGCTGGACCTGCGCTGCGCTGCTTTTCGCCAGCTGCCCGGGGCCGTCCCACAGCGAGTCCTCCAGCCCGACGCGCACGTTGCCGCCCATCAGCAGCGATTTCGTCGCGACCGGAATCTGGTTGCGCCCGGCACCGAGCACCGAGAACAGGTAGTCGTCGCCGAACAGCCGGTCGGCGGTCTGCTTCATGTGCGCAACGTGGTCGGTGTGGGCACCGATCCCGCCGAGGATGCCGAACACGCCCTGGATGAACAGCGGCGGTTCGATGATCCTGCGCTCCAGGAAGTGCGCGGCCGTGTACAGATGGCCGATGTCGTAGCACTCCATCTCGAAGCGCGTGCGGTTGCGCGAGCACGACGTCAGGATGTGCTCGATGTCCTTGAACGTGTTCTTGAACACCCGGTCGTCGCTGCCGGCGAGGTACGGGCGCTCCCAGTCGTGCTTCCACTCGCTGTAGCGGCGCAGCATCGGGAACAGCCCGAAGTTCATCGATCCCATGTTCAGCGACGCGACTTCGGGCTTCAACTGCAGCGCCGGCTGCAGCCGCTCCTCGATCGTCATCGTCGGCGCCCCGCCCGTGGTCAGGTTGATCACCGCATCGGTGGCCTCCTTGATCTTCGGCAGGAAGCGGCGGAACAGCGCCGGGTCCTGGCTCGGGCGCCCGTCCTCGGGCATCCGCGCATGCAGATGGATGATCGCGGCGCCCGCCTGCGCGGCGCCGATCGCATGCTCGGCGATCTGCTCCGGCGTGATCGGCAGGTACGGCGACATCGACGGCGTGTGGATCGCGCCGGTCGGCGCGCAGGTGATGATGACTTTTCTGGCGGGCATGGCTCCCCTCCCCGGACGGCACTCAGAGTCTCAGATCGAACCTTAACCGAAAAACGCGGCGCGACCGAACGTCGCGCGATCCGCGCTCACCGCGGCTGGCCGCGCTTGTGCGCGAGCAGCGCCATCAGCCGGCGGTCACGCCAGCGCGCCCGGTGCGCG
>DATLGW010000152.1:0-2577 GCA_035540315.1 Burkholderiaceae bacterium
GACTGAACCCGATCCGCTGCGAATCGGCAACCGCAGCTTTTCGTCGCGGCTGCTGATCGGCACCGGCAAGTACCGCGATTTCGAGCAGACGCGCGCCGCGGTCGAAGCGAGCGGCGCCGAGATCGTGACGATCGCGATCCGGCGCACGAACATCGGCCAAAATCCGGACGAGCCGAGCCTGCTCGATTTCCTGTCGCCGAAGCATTACACGCTGCTGCCGAACACCGCCGGCTGCTACAGCGCCGAGGAGGCGCTGCGCACGCTGCGGCTGGCGCGCGAGCTGCTCGACGACCACACGCTGGTCAAGCTCGAGGTGCTCGGCGATCCGCACACGCTGTATCCGAACATGCCTGAAACCGTGAAGGCCGCCGAGACGCTGGTCCGGGAAGGTTTCGAGGTGATGGTCTATTGCAGCGACGACCCGATCCAGGCGCGCGTGCTCGAGGACGTCGGCTGCATCGCGGTGATGCCGCTCGCGTCGCTGATCGGCTCGGGCATGGGGATCCTGAACCCGTGGAACCTGCAGCTGATCCTCGAGAAGGCGAAGGTGCCGGTGATCGTCGACGCGGGCGTGGGCACCGCATCGGACGCGGCGATCGCGATGGAGCTCGGCTGCGCGGGGGTGCTGATGAACACTGCCGTGGCGGCGGCGAAGGACCCGGTGCGGATGGCCGGTGCGATGCGCAAGGCGGTCGAGGCGGGGCGCGAAGCGTTTCTGGCCGGGCGGATGCCGCGCAAGCCGTATTCGGCGTCGCCGTCGTCGCCGACGACCGGGCTGATCGGCGGCGGTGGCGCCGGCTGACGCGCCCGATCGGGGGCCCGCGCAGCCAGGCGAAGGATCGGCGCCGCCGCGCGAGCGGACGATCCGCAGCTTCGGCACGCGCGGCCATCGATCCGACCGGGCGCGCGAGATCTGCGAGCGGCTGCTGCCGCGTTACGGGATCGCGCCGACGAACGGCCCGGTCGACCTGCCGGCAGCATTCGGCCGGCGGGCACGCACGATCGTCGAGGTCGGTTTCGGCATGGGCGAGACGACTGCCGAGATCGCGGCCGCCGATCCGGCGAGCGATTTCGTCGGAATCGACGTCTATCCGCCGGGAGTGGCGCGGCTGCTGCTGCGAATCGAGCAGCGCGGCCTGACGAATCTGCGGGTGATCCAGCGCGATGCGGTGGACGTGATGCGCGAGATGATCCGGCCCGACTCGCTCGACGCGATCCACGTCTTCTTCCCGGACCCGTGGCCGAAGAAGCGTCACCACAAGCGGCGGCTGATCCAGCCGCCGGTCGCCGCGCTGTTCGCGTCGCGCCTGGTCGCGGGCGGTTACCTGCACTGCGCGACCGACTGGGAGGCGTATGCACAGCAGATGCTCGAGGTGCTGTCGGCCGAGCCGCGGCTCGCCAATACCGCCGACGGCTTCGCGCAGCGGCCGGCGCACCGGCCGTTGACGAAATTCGAGCAGCGCGGCCTGGCGCTCGGGCACCGGGTGTGGGACCTGGTGTTCGTACGGCGAGGCGCCTGATTCCGATCCGGTGTCGGCGTACGCCGCCGATCGGATCCGGTTCAGCGCATGTCGTCTCGCGCCGGCGGCGGTTCCGCGAACAGCTCCGAGACGAACTCGGTGAAAGCGCGCACCTTCGGCGACGGATAGCGCGTTTTCGGATACAGCACGTAGATCGGCGGCCCCTGGGCATGCCAGTCGCCGAGCACTGCGCGCAGGGTTCCGTCGGCGATCCGACGTTCGACGGTCACGTGCAGCAGATGCACGATCCCGCCGCCGCGCGCGGCGACGTCGGCAAGGGCATGGCCATCGTTCAGCCTCAGGTTGCCGGCAGGCGCGACCGTCTGGACTTCGGTTCCGCGCTGGAAGCGCCAGACATCGTAGGGCTTGCCCTCGGGGAGGATATACAGCAGGCAGTTGTGACGGGAAAGCTCCGACGGCTCCGCGGGAACGCCGTGCCGGCGCAGATACTCCGGCGATGCGCACGTCACGAAGCGGGTGCCTCCGATGCGCCGAGCCACCAGCGACGAGTCCGGCGGATCCAGGATCCGCACGACGAGATCCACCCCGTGCTCGACCACGCTCAGCGCACCGCTGGTCATTTCGACATCGACCTGCAGCTGCGGATGCCGTGCAAGGAACGTCGGCAGCGCGGGCACGATCCGCGCACGGCCGATGTTCGTATGGATGTTCACGCGCAACCGGCCGCGCAGCGCCGCGGAGGCGGACGTGACCGATCGCTCCCTCGTCGAGCCCGAGCAGCACGTCGCGGCAGCGCGCATAGAACGTCGCGCCCTCTTCGGTCAGCGTCAGGCGGCGCGTCGATCGCGTCAGCAGCCGCACGCCCAACTCGCGCTCGAGCTCGCCGATCGACTTGCTGACGGCTGAGGCCGTCAGTCCCAGCACCTTCGCTGCGCCGATGAAGTTGCGGTTCTCGACAGTGCGCACGAACGCGACGATGCCGCGCAGACGGTCCATGGGAAAGCGCAGTGATTGCGGAAAATTCTTCCGGTTTGATTTTCCCCGATAGCCATTTTTCCGGCTAGCGGCGCGTCCTACACTGCGAGCGCATCGTGAC
>DATLGW010000153.1:0-2915 GCA_035540315.1 Burkholderiaceae bacterium
GAACGGCCGCGGCGGGCGACGCTGCCGTCGCGTTCGCGCAGTCGAGCACGGCCTCGACGATCTTGCGGTAGCCGGTGCACCGGCACAACACGCCGCCGAGCCCATCGAGCACCTGCGCCTCGGTCGGTTGCGAATGCCGGCGCAGCGTGTCGGCGGCCGCCATCAGCATGCCCGGCGTGCAGATCCCGCACTGCGCGGCACCGTGCTCGGCGAATGCGCGCTGCAGCCGGGCGCCCAGCGCATCGCTCGCCAGTCCCTCGACGGTCGTCACCGAACGCCCGTGAGCCTGCGCAGCGGCGATCAGGCACGAGCAGGCCTGCTCGCCGTCGACCAGCACCGTGCATGCGCCGCAGTCGCCGGCATGGCAGCCGATTTTCGTGCCGGTCAGGCCCAGGTCGTCGCGCAGGCACTCCGACAGCCGCTTGTGCGGCGCGACGTTCAGCGCCACCGGCGCGCCGTTCACCGACAAACGCACTGCCGCCAGCGCCAGATCGGAAGGCTTGTTCATGCGGCGAGCTCGGCCACCGCCCGCTCGATCAGCGTGGCGACCGCATCGATCCGGTAGCGGGCCGTGCCGCGGACGTCGTCGATCGGCGCTAGCGGCTCGAGCATCCGCTCGCGCTCGGTCCGCAGCGCGCGCTGCGCCCGTGCCGCGGCCTCGCGCAACGGGAAGCCGTTCAGCGCACGCTCGAGCGCCGGCAGCCGCCGCGGCGCGGCCGAGCACGCGCCGACGGCGATCGCGCAGTCGCGAACGCTGCCGTGCTCATCGGCGGCGAACCGCAGCGCGACGCTGGCGATCGAGATCACCAGGTAGCGGCGATGCCCGAGCTTCAGAAAACACGAGCGCGCCGCAGCGGGCTGCGGCGGAATCGTCACCGCGATCAGCAGCTCGTCGGGCTCGCGCGCAGTGCGCCGGTTGCCGAGCACGAACGCATCGATCGGCAGCTGCCGCACGCCGCGCGCGCTTGCGAGCTCGACCTGCGCATCGAGCGCCAGCAGCACCGGCGTGCCGTCGGCCGCCGGAGACGCGTTGCACAGGTTGCCGCCGATCGTGCCCTGATTCTGGATCTGGACGCCGCCGATCTCGCGCGCCGCCTGCGCGAGCGCGGCGAACGGGGCCGGCAGTTGCATTCGCAACAGCTGCGACCAGGTCGTCAGCGCGCCGATCCGCAATGCGCCGCCGGGCCCGCTCGCAACCGACCGCAGCGCGTCGATTCGGCTGATGTCGAGCAGCGTATCGGGCAGCGGCTTGCCGACGCACGCCGGGTACAGGTCGGTGCCGCCGGCGAGCACCGTCAGGCGCTGCGCGGCGAGCGCGGCCAGCGCGTCGTCGACCGTGTGCGGCTGCCGGTACAAGGACCCCTTCTCCAAATGAAGCCGTCACTTCATTGCGCCTGGACCGGGACCATACTCCACGATAAAATCCCAGTCAACATTCAGCAGTCGCCGACAGGCCCGATCAATGACCCACATCGTCACCGAGTCCTGCATCCGCTGCAAATTCACCGACTGCGTCGACGTGTGTCCGGTCGATTGCTTTCGCGAAGGGCCGAACATGCTGGTGATCGACCCGGACGAGTGCATCGACTGCGCGGTGTGCATCCCCGAGTGCCCGGTGGAAGCGATCATGGCCGAAGAGGACGTGCCGGCCGCTCAGAGCAAGTTCGTCGAGCTCAATGCCGAGCTGTCCAAGGTGTGGCCGAGCATCACGCGCACGAAAGAGCATCCGGCCGACGCCGACGAATGGAAGGACGTGAAGGACAAGCTGCAGTACCTCGAGAAGTAGCGCCGATGGGTGGCGCAGCTGCGGATTCGCCATCGTTGCGACTCGGCTTCGGCCTTCGTTTCGAGGATCTTTATCAGCGCGACGGTCTGCTTCGGCTCGACCAGGCGTTCCTGCAGTGGCTCGGCGAGCGCGCTCCGCAGCTCGCCGAGCGGCTGTGCTCGGCGCGCGGCGCGCCCGACTCGCTCGAGTACCGGCAGGAAGCGGCGCTGCTGATCGAGGCTGCGCCTTGGGTCGACGAGTTCATCGCGGCGCTGTTCGACATCGGCGACGAGCTCGCGGCGCTGCGCGCGCGGCATACCGAGCTGGCGCCGCTGTACGAGGCGAAGACGCGTTTCGTCAAGCGCCAGGCGCTGCAGAAGATCGATCCCGCGCAGCTCGCCGCGTTCGACGCGGACGCCGCCCGCGAACGACTGCTCGAGTGGGTCGGCACTCCGACGTTCGACGAGCTCGCGCTGGCGCGCGCGATCCTCGACTGGCAACGCGACGAGACGGCGAACGCGGCGCAGCTGCAGATCGCGATGCTGTATTCGGCGTGGGCCGTCACGACCGAAGCGGGCAATGCGAAACACGGCCGCGGCGTGTTGTTCCGGCAGCCGGGCCGCATCGAGCCGCTGGCGCTGATCCGCCATGCGCACAGCGAGAGCGTCGACGGCGCGACCGTCCACGCGATCGACGCGTCCCGGCTGCGGCGGCGCCTGGACAACGGTCGCGGCGCGTTCTCGCTGACCGATCCCGGCACCGATCTGGCGGGCGCGCTCGACGAGACCCACTACTGCATCCTGTGCCACAACCAGGGCAAGGACTCCTGCTCGAAGGGGCTGCGCGACAAGCCCGGCCCCGACGGCAGCACGCGCTACAAGCACTCGGCGCTGGGGGTCCAGCTGCCCGGCTGTCCGCTCGAGCAGCGGATCTCGGAGTTCCACGCCGTCAAGCGCGACGGTCTGGCCGTCGCGGCGCTGGCGATGATCGTCATCGACAACCCGCTGTGCGCGGCGACCGGCCACCGGATCTGCAACGACTGCATGAAGGCCTGCATCTATCAGAAGCAGACGCCGGTGGACATTCCGCAGGCCGAGACGCGGACGCTGAAGGACGTGCTCGAGCTGCCTTGGGGCTTCGAGATCTATTC
>DATLGW010000154.1:0-2170 GCA_035540315.1 Burkholderiaceae bacterium
GCGCCGGGCGCTCGGCCACGCCGATCAGCCGCGACAGCCCGCGCGGCGCCAGCAGCTGCGCCAGCCCGAGCGCAAGGCTGAACCAGCCCAATCCGTGCGCGGCGCGCTCCTCGTGCACCGATGCGAAACCGCGCTGCGGCCCGCGGTCCAGATAACGCGACACGTTCCCGATCCCCATCGTCGTCCTCCGGCCGGTGCTTTGCGGAACGACGGGCGATGCAATATCCGCGCCCGCCGCACTGGCCGCCGGCCCGGCGGACGTGCGATCATGGCCCCGTCAGGGGTCGTGGTTGGGATCGGGCGCCATGGTCGCGCGTTTGCTCGCTGACGCCGTGCTGGTGCTGCATCTCGCGTTCATCGCTTTCGCGGTGCTGGGCGGGTTCGCGGTCGCATGGCGCCCGCGGCTGGCGCTGCTGCACCTGCCGTGCGTGAGCTGGGCGGTGTTCATCGAGCTCAGCGCCGGCATCTGTCCGCTGACGCCGATCGAGCAGCGGCTTCGCCTGGCCGCCGGTCAATCCGGCTACGAGGGCAGCTTCGTCGACCACTATCTCGCCCCGCTGATCTACCCGCCGGGCCTGACGTATTCGGCGCAGCTGCTGCTCGCCGCGGCGGTGCTGCTGCTGAACGCCGCGATCTACGGCACGCTGGTGCTGCGGTGGCGCCATCGGCCGCCGTCGCCGACCAGCTCCTGAGCCGGAGTGACCTGAGCGGCGCTAGCCGGACGTCAGCTTGCGCAGCAGCTGCTGCTGCGAATCGATCGCCTTCGCACGGCGCGGCCGCCGCCTCACGTAGTCGCCGTTGCTGTCCATCGCCCATGCGCCGGTGTTGTCGCGCAGCGGGATCTCGATCGCCTCCTCCACCACGCGCGCCTTCAGCTTCTTGTCGAGAATCGGCACCGCGACCTCGACGCGCCGGTGCAGGTTGCGATCCATCCAGTCGGCCGACGAGATCCACACCTCCTTCTTGCCGTCGGCCCAGAAATGGTAGACGCGGCTGTGCTCGAGGAAGCGACCGACGACCGATCGCACGCGGATCGTCTGCGACAAGCCGGCCACCCCTGGGCGCAGCGCGCACACGCCGCGCACGATCAGGTCGATCCGCACGCCCGCCTGGCTCGCCTTGTACAGCGCATCGATCACCGACGGCTCGAGCAGCGCGTTGATCTTGGCGGCGATGTACGCCTTCTTGCCGGCCTTGGCGTTGTCGGCCTCCCGCTTGATCGCCGACAGCAGATGCGAATGCAGCGTGAACGGCGCCTGCAGCAGCGCGCGCAGCGCCGACGCCTGCCCGAGCCCGGTCAGCCGCCGGAAGACCTCGTGGACGTCGGCGCAGATCGGCTCGTTCGCGGTGAACAGCCCGAAATCCTCGTACAGCCGTGCGGTGCGCGGATGGTAATTGCCGGTGCCCAGATGCGCATAACGCACCAGCCGCCCGGCCTCGCGGCGGACCACCAGCGCCATCTTCGCGTGCGTCTTCAGCCCGACCACGCCGTAGACGACGTGCGCGCCGGCTTCCTCGAGCTTCTCGGCCCAGTTGATGTTCGCTTCCTCGTCGAAGCGCGCCATCAGCTCGAGCACGACGGTGACTTCCTTGCCGGAGCGCGCCGCCGCCATCAGCGAATTCATCAGCGCCGAATCGCTGCCGGTGCGGTAGATCGTCTGCTTGATCGCGACCACGTTCGGATCGCTGGCCGCGCTGCGCAGGAAGTCCATCACCGGGGCGAACGACTCGTACGGATGATGCAGCAGCACGTCGCCCTTGCGGATCGCGGCGAACAGGTCGGCTCCTCGCAGCGGGACCGGCAATCCCGGCTCGAACGGAACAAACTTCAGTTCCGGCCGGTCGACGAGCGCGATCACCTGCTGCAGTCGCACCAGGTTCACCGGCCCCGGCACCCGGTAGCAGTGCATGTCCGACAGGTCGAACTCGAGCTGCAGCCGCCGCAGCACCGAATCCGAGACGCCCGACGAAACCTCGAGCCGCACGCAATCCCCGTAATGCCGCTGCAGCAGCTCCGTGTGCAGCGCCTCGCGCAGATCGGTCACCGCTTCCTCGTCGACGAACAGCTCGCTGTTGCGCGTCACGCGGAACTGGCAGACGTTGCGGATCTTCAGCCCCGGGAACAGGCGGCTGACGAACCCCTGCAGGATCGCGGTCAGCAGCATCATGC
>DATLGW010000155.1:0-2854 GCA_035540315.1 Burkholderiaceae bacterium
CTCGAACCTCGGCGCCGCGCCCAGTCCTACATCACCCGGCAGCGCATCGTCAAACACGCCGCTCACGCACCCGCCAGCGCACGCTCGAGCGCGGCGACGAACCGGCGGTTCTCGTTCGGCAGCCCGATCGACACCCGCAGCCACTGCGGGAGCCCGTAGTTCGCGACCGGCCGCACGATCACGCCGGCGCGAAGCAGCCGCTGGTAGATCGCGGCGGCATCGCCGAGCTGCACCAGCACGAAGTTCGCATGCGACGGCACGAACGTCAGCCTCAGCCGTTCGAGCTCCGACTGCAGGTACGCGAGCCCTTCGCGGTTCACCTCGTAGCTGCGCTGCACGAATGCTTCGTCGTCCAGCGCCGCGACCGCGGCCGCCTGCGCAAGCGAGTTCACGTTGAACGGCTGGCGCACGCGGTTCAGCAGGTCCGTCAGCTCGGGGTCGGCGAGCGCGAACCCGATCCGCAAGCCCGCGAGCCCGTATGCCTTCGAGAACGTGCGGGTGACGATCAGGTTCGGGTGCGCGCGCAGCCACTGCGTCGCGTCGAACCGCAGCGAGGGCTCGAGGTACTCGCGGTACGCCTCGTCGAGGACGACCGCGACGTCGCGCGGAACCTTCGCGAGGAACTCCGCGATCTTCGGCGCCGGCGCGAACGTGCCGGTCGGGTTGTTCGGGTTGCCGACGAACACCAGCCGCGTGTCGGGCGCGACCGCCGCTGCCATCGCGTCCAGGTCGTGCGCGAGCTCGCGCGCGGGGACGACGATCGCTCGCGCGCCGCCCGCCAGCGTCGCGATCGGATACACGGCGAACGCGTGCTGCGAGTAGACGACCGAGTCCCCGGGGCGCACGAACGCGCGCACTGCGAGATCGAGCAGATCGCCGGACCCGTTGCCGAGCGTGATCCAGTCGGCCGGCAGCGCGACTCGCCGCGCGATCGCCGCCTTCAGCGCATAGCCGTTGCCGTCCGGATAGCGGGCGAGCTCGGCGATCTCGCGCGCCATCGCCGCGCGCGCCGACTCGGGCACGCCGAGCGGGTTCTCGTTCGACGCCAGCTTCACGATGTCGGCTTCGTGCAGGCCGTGCTCGCGCGCAAGCTCCGAGATGGGCTTGCCGCCCTGATAGCGCGCGATCGCCCGCACGTGCGCAGGCGCTGCC
The DNA here is from genome assembly GCA_035540315.1 of Burkholderiaceae bacterium. GTDB lineage: Bacteria > Pseudomonadota > Gammaproteobacteria > Burkholderiales > Burkholderiaceae_E > DATLGW01. The sequence continues at coordinate 1,153 of DATLGW010000155.1, forward strand.
GCAGCGACCGGGTTCGACATCGGATCGGGTTCGCCGCCCACGGGTCGGGAAAGCTGCGGTTCGCGGTCAGGCCGCACGCGGGTACGAGCCGAGCGATTTGTAGAACGCCGAGCGCTGCCGGATCTCCTGCAGCGCGACCGCGATCGGCGGCTCGTCCTGGTGGCCGATGATGTCGATGTAGAAGTAGTACTCCCACGTTCCCTGGCGCGCCGGCCGCGACTCGAAGCGTTTCATCGACACGCCGTGGCGGGCCAGCGGCTCGATCAGCGCGTGCACGGCGCCGGCCCGGTCCGGCACCGACAGGATCAGCGACGTCTGGTCGTTCCCCGAGGGCGTGCAGTCGTATTGGCCGATCACCACGAAGCGAGTGCGGTTCAACGGATCGTCCTGGATCCCTTCGGCGACGCGCTGCACGTCGTAGCGCCCGATCACGCCGTCGCCGGCGATCGCCGCCACGGTCGGATCGCCGCTGGCGACCCGCGCGCCTTCGGCATTGCTCGCGACCGGCACCCGCTCGATCCCGGGACAGTTGCGGTCGAGCCATGCGGCGCACTGCGCGAGCGCCTGCGCATGCGCGCAGATCCGCCGGATGCCTGCGAGCGTGCCGCTGGCGGTGAACAGGTTGTGCTTGACCGGCACCGAGACCTCGCCGCAGATCCGCAGCGGCGTCTGCAGGAACAGGTCCAGGCTGCGGTTGACCGCGCCTTCGGTCGAGTTCTCGACCGGCACGATGCCGAAGTCGACGCTGCCGGCTTCGGTCGCGCGGAAGACCTCGTCGATCGTCGGCGTCGCGGTCGCATCGATGGCGTGCCCGAAATGCTTGAGCATCGCCTGCTCCGAGAACGTGCCCGCGGGCCCGAGGTAGGCGACCCGCATCGGACGCTCCAGCGCGCGGCACGCGGAGATCACTTCGCGCCAGATCGCGCCCAGCGCATCGGCGCGCAGCGGCCCCGGGTTCATTGCCGCGATCCGCTGCAGCACCTGGGCCTCGCGCTCGGGCCGGTAGACCGGCGCGTCGCTCAGCTGCTTGATCCGGCCGACGTCGCGCGCGAGTTGCGCGCGCCGCGACACCAGCTCGACCAGCGCACGATCGACCTCGTCGATCGCCTCGCGCAGTCGCTGCAGCTCGTCGGCCATCGCTCAGGCGCCCTCGTCGCCGGCGGCCGCGTCGCCGGCTGCATCGCCGTTGTCGCCGTTGTCACCGTTGTCGGCCGAATCGCCGTGATCGCCGTTGACGCCGTTGACGCCCTCGACCACGCGCTGCACGCCGATCAGCCGCGTGCCCTCGTCGATCGAGATCAGCGTCACGCCCTGCGTCGCGCGCCCCATTTCGCGGATCTCGGCGACCCGCGTGCGCACCAGCACGCCGCCGGTGGTGATCAGCAGGATCTCGTCCTTCTCCTCGACCAGAACCGCGCCGACAACGGTGCCGTTGCGCTCGGTCGTCTGAATCGCGATGATCCCCTTGGTGCCGCGCCCGTGCCGCGTGTACTCCGCCAGCGGGGTGCGCTTGCCGAAGCCGTTCTCGGTGGCGGTCAGCACCGACTGCCGCTCGTTGTCGGCGACCAGCATCGCGATCACGCGCTGCCGATCCTCGAGCATCATGCCTCGCACGCCGCGCGCCGCGCGCCCCATCGGCCGCACGTCGTTCTCGTCGAAGCGCACCGCCTTGCCCGCGTCGGAGAACAGCATCACGTCGTGC
>DATLGW010000156.1:0-6399 GCA_035540315.1 Burkholderiaceae bacterium
CCGCGGACCCATGCGATCAGCGCGTCGCGCTCGGCGGGATCGTCGGTGCCGAACATCTCCGAAGTCAGCGCCGGATGGCCTGGCACGAACGGCGACATCGACAGCAGGCTGCCGGCGCTGCAGCCGACGCACGTATAGAGCGCCCGTCCGCTCTGGCTGTCGGCGAAGCGCTCGCGCAGTCGCTGCGCGATGCCGCCTTTCTCGACCACCTCGCCGTCGGGCGCATCCGATTCCGACGGCGGCGTGCCGCTGGGCTGGTTCAGCCAGAACTGGCTGGAGGTGCTCCAGTAGCTGATCGCGGTCGGCTCGATGAAGCCGGTGGCCGCGCTGATCGCCGGTCGGCCGACGCGATCGACGAGGCTCAGCGAGTCGGTGATCGGGTCGTACGCGATCGCGTACTGCTTCAGGTTGCCGTACCAGCGCGGGCCCGCGAGCGGATCGGGCCGAAACATGCCGACGAACAGCTGGTTCGTGAACGTGTCCTGCGAATGCGCGGCCAGCGGCAGGCTCACCGACGAGAACACGCTGTCGACCGCCTGGATCTGCACGAAGATCTCGAGCAGCGCCGCGGTCAACGTGTCCGCATCCGCGACCTCGGCGAACGAGCCGCCGCCCTGATGGGCGATGCCGCGCAGGAAGTTCGGATAGATCCCATCGCTGGAGGCCCCGGTGACGGCGATCGCATGGGTCACGATGTTTCGCCCGCTGCTGCCGCCGATCGACGCTCCGCTCATGAAGCGGGCGAACTCGTCGGCCCAGTTCGCCTGATCGCTGCTCTTCACGTACGCGTTCGGGTACAGGATCGGATTCGCATTGCCGCCGGCGGCCACCAGCAGCGCCCGGGCTTCGTTGTCGGTCACTTCGCCCGGGCCGCCGTTGGCGATGAAGATCGCGAAATTGCGCCCGCAGCCGCCGCCGCCCGGAGGCGCGTAGCGGCCGGCGGCGAACGCAGCCGGATCGTATTTGGTGCCGCTGGCGCCGCGATACGGCGAGTCGGCCGAAAAGTACAGGTAGGCTTCGTACAGCGTCTTCGCGAACGCCGCGTTGTTGCCCTTGTCGGCCTGTACGTCGAGCGCGAACACCTGCGATTTCAGCCGCGCCTTGTTCTGCGCAGTCAGCGGCGTGAACGCGATCCTCGGATAGCCGCCGCTGTGGGAGGCCGGCGACTCGTTGAACAGCATCAGCCCGACGTTGAACATCGCGCCGCCGTCGGGCTTCGTCGGCAGCTGGTGGACCAGGTTGTACAGCGCGCACTTCTCGATGCCCATCTTGCTGCCGCGCTCCTGGTTGCTCGGCTGGTAGTCGGGCCGGTCGACCAGCCTGCAGGTCCGGCCGATCTGGGCCGACCAGTTCGCCGAGTTGTCCAGGATCAGCAGCACGTTCGGCAGGTCCGTTTCGGACGGCACGCCGGCGTAGATGTCGATGTCTTCGGCCTGCGCCGGCACGCAATACAAGCCTGCGCAGAAGGCAAACACCAGGGCGTTGACGGTTGCGCGCATGACGGTGGGGGTGTGTGTTCGGTTCACAGGCATGAGTTGATTGCGTCGGAAACCGCGATCCGCACCGCGATCCCCTGGTGCAGCACGGTCTGAGCGCCGGTCGCGCGATCGGCGACTTCGGCGCTGACGTCCCAGGTCGTCTCGAAGCACAGCGAGTTGCCGCCCCCGGCGCCGGCGGCGCCGAAATCGCGCGTGCTCGGCTGCGCCGACGTGCCCATGCACGAGACGTCCCCGGCGAGCTGCGGGTCCAGCTCGATCGTGCGGACCGGTCGCACCCGCAGGCAGGTCGGACGAGGGTTCAGCCGGACCGTGTAGTCGGGGCGGCCGTCGCCGTCGACGTCGACGGGATAGGGGGAGGCGGCGGCTGCATGCGGGTCGCGGGTGAACGCGGGGCTGCTGATCGTCTGCTCGATCACCTGCTGCGCCGCGAAGATCGCCTCGTTGCGCACCTGCATGTTGCCGGCGATCATCACGTTGCGGCGGCTCAGACCGTGGCTGGTCACTGCGGCGAGCGCAAGCAGCGCGAGCATCGTCAGCGCGACGAACAGCGTCGCCCCGCGCTGTCGCGAACGACCGGGCGCGCGCGCGGCACTCGCGGGCAGCGGGTGCGCCGTCATTCGCGCCGCCCCGCCGGATTGTTCAGGCGCACCGTCGAGCTGAGCACGGTGCGCCGGAACCCGTCGCGAAACGGTCCGACGCTGCCGCGCAATCCGAGCCGGTAGGTTCGGTCGTCGATCCATCCGGCAGGGGATTCGACGCTGCGCGCGAGCAGGTGCACGCGCACCGCGACCAAGTTCGCCCAGTCGTCGTCCGGCGCGCCGGCGTTGCCGCTGCGTCCCGGCAGGAACACGTCGGGCGTGCCGTCGCCGTCGACGTCGAAGCCGTAGTCGAGTTGCAGGTCCTCGATGCCCTCGGCCAACCGTGTCGTGCGCATCGAGGCCCCGTCCAGATCGACCCGCGACAGCGTCGGGATTCCGGCGCGCGCGCAGCCGTCGCAGCGACTGACGTAGTAGATCCGCACCAGCAGTCGGCGCACCGGCGCCGGCGCTGTGCAGTCGGTGCGCCGCAGCCCGAAGTCGCCGGCCGCGATTCCGATCGCGACCGGATCGGCATCGGCTGCGCACAGCGACACCTGCAGATGCGGCGTGCCGTCGAGCAGTGCCAACGGCGCGGCCACCGTGCTGGCGCGACGGACGACGATCATGTCGGTGTTGGGCAAGCGGTCGGCGACGCAGTCGGGCGCAGCCTCGCCGCCGTCGATGCCGACCAGCGGTGCCGGAACGGTCAGCGGCCCGTTCGGCTGCCAGCCGAGATCCGCGGCGTCGACCGCGCACGGATCCGGCAGCGACGTCGCCTGCGGAATCCGCGGCATCTCGCCGTAGAACCCGGCGAGCCGCAGGTCCTCGGTCAGCACGTCCTGCGCATAACGCGCGCTCTCTGCCATCTGCGCCACTTTCTGCAGCTCGGTGCGCGCGCGGCTGCTCGACGCGAACAGCGCCGCTGCCGCAGTCAGCGCCACCAGTCCGACCGTCATCGCGATCAGCAGCTCGACCAGCGAGAATCCGGCGCCTGCGCCCGTTCGCGCGGCACGCGACGCGCGGGGTCGCGCTGCGTCTGGGCGGCCGGTGCGCATCGTTCGCCTGCCGTCCGATGCAGCGCCGCTCAGATCGCGTCCAGATCGGCGACCTGCATCACGATGCTGATCGCGCGCCTGAAGCCGTCATCCGCGCCGAATTCGCGTTCTCCGCAGACCGTCGACGGCGCCACGCCGCCCGAGAAGCCCTGCCAGGCCACCGCGATCCGCAGCGCATTGGGCCCGGCGCGAACGATGCACCCGCGGGCGCCGTGCATCGCGCCCACCGGCGCCGTGCCCTCGATGACGGTGGCGCCGCGCAGCAGGTTCGCCCATTCGCACAGGTCGCGCTGCACGCGGTCGGGCTCGGCGTCGCAGTCGCGCGGCTGCCCCGCGCCCACCCAAGCCGCTTCGTACGCGGCGGCCTCGGTCCGATTCGCATTGACCCGCTCGGCGATGTCGGTCAGCAGCACGACGGCCTGCGCGCGCTGCTGCGCTTCCGATTCCATCGCCATTGCGCGGTGCTGTACCGTCAGCAGCGCGATCATGCCGAACGCCATGATCAGCAGGGTCAGCAGCACTTCCAGCACGGCAAAACCGGCGGCTTGGCGAATCTGCGTTTTCATTGACAGGCTCCGGGTTGTGAAATCGGGTTGCCGCTGAGCTCGATGCGGATGCAGCGACGGGTTTCGCGGCGGACGACGTCGTTCAGCGCGAGTTGCGCATCGCCGCCGCCTCGCAGGCGGCCATTGCGGTCGAACGTCAGCGATTGCGCAGTGGCCGCGACGTCGATCTGCGGCCCGATGCCCGCTCGCTGCTGCAATGCCAGCCCATTGTCGAACCCGCCAGCCACCGTCACGCGCCATCCGTTGCGCCAGTCGCCGCCCTGGCTGGCGATCGTCACGTCGGCCGCCCGCTTGATCGATTCGCTGCGGGCGAGCAGCAGATCGCCGATCAGGTCGAACGCGGCTGCGCGCAGCCGCTGCTCGCGGGCAAAGTTCGACAAGCCGGGGAGCGCGACCATCAGCAGCGCCGACGCGATCAGCAACACGGCCATCGCTTCGATGATCGTGAAACCGGTCTCGCCTGTACGCGCACTCCGATCCGAACGCGCAGCAGCCGACCGCGAGGCCACAATCGCTTCCACGTCCATTCACCAGCAATCGGAGGGGGTGCGGCCGCCGGTCTGGTCGAGCCTGAGCACGCCGCAGGGATCGCTCGCCTGCGCATGTTTCGGGCGCGCAATCAGCTCGAATCGCGGCGGCAGGACCTGCTCGGGCGCCTCGACCTCGATGTCATAGTGCCGCGACACTGCCGCCGGCACCTCCAGGCCGAGCTGCGCCAACGAACTCGCATAGGCGCGCCGGTCGTACAGGAACTGCTGCTGTCGCCCTGCCGCCTCGGTCATCAACGCCTGCACGCTCGCGCGATGATTGCGCTGGATCACCGACTGCCACGACGGGACGGCGATCGACACCAGTATCGTCACGATGGCGATCGCGCACAGCAACTCGATCAGCGTGAAGCCGATCATCGCGTTCGTGCGGTACTGCGGATTCACCGTGGGCTCCTGCAGGCGGATGACGGATGTCACACGCGGGACGTGCGGTTTCGCAAACGTAGTAGCCGCGCAACGACGGTGCGAGCGCGATCCGAGGAGCGGTCGATAACGCGGGATTCGCGGTCGATTCCGGCCGACCCGCGCGCAGTCGCCGCTGTGCCGGCAGCCCACCTAGAATGATGGTTGGACCGGATTCTGACGGATCTGCCGTTGAGTTCGCTTGATCCTTCGCGCAGTGCCGACCGCGGCATCGCCCGGCGTTTCTGGCCGGTGTTCGCGGCGGGAGCCGTCGGCGTGCTGACGCTGCCGCTGGGCCTGGATGCGATCCTGGGGCGCGGCGATCTGCCGCCGCAGCTGACGGGGCTGTCGCAGCTGCAGCTGATGTTGCTTGCGCTGGTGAACCCGCTGCTGCTGGTCGCGGGCGCGGCGCTGATCGGGGCGGCAATCGCCCACCGCGTCGGATTGCATTCGCATCTGGCCCGGGGCTTGCCGCAGGAGGCGCGCGGAACGCTGGTTCGCGAGCTCGCGACTGCGGCGGTTGCAGGGCTGGTGCTCGGCTCGGTGGTGGCCGTGCTGGACCTGTGGCTGGTGCCGAGGCTCGACGTGCAGGATCTCGAGCAAACCCGGAGCTGGCGCACGCTGGCGATGGGGATCGGCTACGGCGGTCTGTCCGAGGAGGTGATCGCCCGCTGGGGCGTGATGAGCGGCGCGATCTGGCTGGTGATGCGGATCGCGCGGATGCCGGTGACGGGCGCGCCGGCGCCGGCGCGTGCGGCCTGGATCGGAATCATTGCAGCTGCGCTCGCGTTCGGTGCCGCGCATCTGCCCGCGGTGGCGGCCGCGGTGCCGCTGACGCCCGGCCTGATCGCGCGCACGGTCGGGCTGAACGCGCTTGCCGGCGCGGTCTACGGCTGGTTCTTCTGGCGCCGCAGCCTGGAATCGGCAATGGCTGCGCACGCGTCGACCCACGTCGGTCTGGCGCTGCTGCTGGCAGCGGCCTGACTGACGGGCGCCGCGCTACGGCCGGTGCATGCTCCTTCCGATTTCCCCGGCCTCGACCAGATGCTTGAACCGGCGCAGATCGTCCTCGACCTGGACCTGCGGCTCCTCGCCGAACAGCTTCGCCAACGTCGACCCGAACCGTCCCGCGGGCGGCCGGTACTGCATCGCGATCTGCAACTCGGTCGCGCCCGAGGTCAGCGGTCTGAAGCGCACGACGCCGCGGTTCTCGACGCCTTCGCCCGGCAGCGACCGCCACGCGAGCTCCTCGCCCGGCACGTCGCGCGTGATCTCCGACTCCCAGTGCACCTGCGTGCCGAGCGGACCTTTCGCGGTCCAGCGCGATCGGCGGTCGTCGATCTGCTCGACCGATTCGAGGTGACGCATGAACCGCGGCAGGTTCTCGAGGTGGCGCCAGAAAGCATACAGTTCCTGCGCCGGCCGCCGGATCTGGAACGACTTCGTCACTTGCAGCACGTCGTTGTCGAATTGGCCGTCGGACGAGGACAGGTTCGAGCCGACCAGTCGCAGCAGCGAGCGCTTGCCGCTCAAGCCCTCGTACATTGCGGCGCCGGCAGCGATCACGCCGAGCAGCCGCGCTGCGTTCGAGTCGCGGCGCAGCCCGTACAGCAGCAGCGCCGCACCGCCGGCAATGCAAAGTGCGCGCTCGATCATCTCCCAGCGGTCGATCGGACGTGTATCGATGCGTTCGTATGCCATTGGATCACTCCCGAAACCCGAGCACGTAGCAGCGGCCGTGCCTGGCG
>DATLGW010000157.1:0-10859 GCA_035540315.1 Burkholderiaceae bacterium
AGCACGCGCTGCGGCCGATCCGCGCGCAGATGCAGATGATCTTTCAGGATTCGCAGTCGGCACTGAACCCGAGGCTGCGGGTCGGCGCCGCAATCGCGGAGCCGATGCGAGCCTTCGGCCGGCACGGTTCGCACGCGCAGCGGCTCGCGCGTGCGCAGGCGCTGCTTGCGCAGGTCGGGCTGCCGGCGGAGTTCGCCGGCCGGTATCCGCACCAGCTCTCGGGCGGACAGCGCCAGCGGATCGGCATCGCGCGCGCGCTCGCGCTCGAGCCGCGGCTGGTCGTCGCCGACGAGATCGTCTCCGGGCTCGACGTTTCGGTGCAGGCGCAGATCCTGGCGCTGCTCGCATCGCTGCGTCAGGCGATGCAGATGGCGCTCGTATTCATCAGCCACGACCTGTCGGTCGTGCGCGCGATCTGCGACCGCATCGCAGTGATGCAGGAGGGTCGCATCGTCGAGACCGGTCCGACTTCGCAGGTGTTCGAGGACCCGCAACATCCGTACACGAAGCGGCTGCTGCAGGCGATCCCGCTGCCGGTGGTCGACGACTCGTGGATAGGCGACGACACGGCCCGTTGAGCGTTCGAACGGCTCTCCGACAGGAGCACGAAAGATGCTGCAGTACAGCTACCGCCCCGACCCGCCGCCGACCCGCGCGCATCATTCCGGCGAGCCTCAGCCCTGGGCGCCGTACAGCGCGCTGCCCGACCGCCCGCCGATCCGTTGGCCGAACGGTGCACGCATCGCGTTGTGGATCCTCCCCTGCGTGCTGCACTACGAGTACATGCCCCCATCCGATCCCTGGCTGAACGCGTGGACGCGGATGCTGCCGCCCGACGTGCTCGGCTACGGGCGCCAGGAGTACGGCAATCGCGTCGCGTTCTGGCGCGTGCTCGACATGCTCGACCGGCACGGCGCACGGTGCACGATCGTCGCGAATTCGACTGCGTTGCGGCTGTACCCGCGCATCGCATCAGCGATTGCCGAGCGCGAGTGGGAAGTGCTGGGCCACGGCCAGGTGAACACCCGGTTCGTGTTCGGCCTGACCGAGGACGAGGAGCGACGCTATTACGAAGAGATGCTGCGGGTCGTCGAGGAAACGACCGGCTACCGGATGAAGGGCATGGGCGGCCCGGGTCCGCAGTCGGCAACCGCGAGCACGCCCGACCTGCTCGCCGAGCTCGGTTTCCTGTATCACTCGGACTGGTTCTACGACGAGCAGCCGACGCCGCTGCGCGTGCGATCGGGTCGGCTGGTGACGATGCCGTATCCGACCGAGACGAACGACGTGCCCGTGCTCGGATCGGCGTTCGACGCCGAGGTCTTTCGCGACGTCGTGATCCGGCAGTTCGACCAGCTCCATGCCGACAGCGCGGCCACCGGCCGCGTCATGGGTCTATGCATCCACCCGTTCCTGATCGGCCAGCCGCACCGAATCCGGTTCCTCGACGAAATCCTTAGACACGTCCTGTCGCACCCTGGAGTCTGGCAGGCAACGGGCGCGGAGATCGCCGAGTACTACGTCGCGCACCACTACGAGCCGATGGTCGCGCACCTGCGCGCGCAACGCGCGTGGGACGTGCCCCCGCAGGGAGCGACCCGATGACGCCGCGAACGGAAAATCCCGCGGACCCTTGGTCGGCGATCGGTACAGAGCACGCGCTGTACTCTCGCGCGACGATCGCAGAGCGCAAGCCGCTGCGCTGGCCCGAAGGCAGACCGCTCGCGTTCGCGCTGGTCGTCAGCGTCGAGCATTACGAGCTGCAGCCGCCGGCTACTGCGTTTTCGCCGCCGAACCTGCCTGGCCTGTTCGGCCGCGGTCCCTATCCGGATTTCTCCAACTACACCCGGCGCGAGTACGGCAACCGGGTCGGGTTCTTTCGACTGGCGCAGGCGATCGAGCGCCACGGGCTGCGGGCGACGGCCGCGATCGACGCGATGTCCGCGCAGGGCTGCGAGCCGATCGTGCGCGAGTTGCGACGCCTTGGCTGGGAGGTGGCCGGCCACGGCCGATCGGTCAACCGCGTGATCTCGAGCCGAATGTCGATCGACGAGGAGCGCGCGTACCTGAGCGAATGCCGCCGCGACGTCGAGGCGGCGATCGGCATGCCGATGCGCGGCTGGCATGGACCCGAGTACGGTCAGTCGGCGAACACGCCGGCACTGCTGGCCGAGCTGGGGGTGTCTTACCAGCTCGACTGGCCGAACGACGAGCAGCCATACCGGATGACGACCGGCTGCGGTCCGATCGTCAGCGTGCCGATGGCGATCGACCTGGACGACGTCGTCGCGAACTGGCATCGGCGCATCGCGATGCCGACCTGGCGCGACGGCGTGATCGCGGCGGTCGACCGTCTGATCGCCGACGGCGCGTCGAACGCGCGATCGCTGGTATTGAACCTGCACCCCTGGCTGATCGGACAGCCGTTTCGCGTCAGCTATCTGGACGAGGTACTGCGGGAAATCGCCGCGCGCGATGCGGTGTGGACGACGACCGTGGCGCAGATCGCCGCCGCGTTGCCGGATCGCTGAGTCACTCAGCCCCGCTGCCCGATCAATCGGCAAGGATTCTCCACCAGCACCCGATGCCGCAATCCCTCGTCCGGCACGAACTCGAGCAGCGCATCCACCAGCTTCCCGTCATCCGGCATCCGCGCCGCATCGAAATACCCGGTGTGCGGCCAGTCGCTGCCCCACACCAGCCGATCGGGCGCGATCTCGCACAGCCGCCGCGCGAACGGCACCACGTCGTCGTACGGCGCGCCGGTGCGACTGATGCGGTCGGCGCCGCTCAGCTTGACCCACACGTGCTCGCGCGCGGCGAGCTCGCACAGCGCATCGAACGGACGCTGTGCCAAGCCCTGCGACGGGTCGATGCGCCCGAAGTGATCGATGACGACCGGCGCGGGGACCGATGCAATCCACGGCTGCAGCCGCGGCAGCTCCGCGCCGTCGAAGTGCAGCTCGACGAACCAGCCGAGCCCGTCGATGCAGCGCAGCACGTGGTCGAACACCGAAAAATCGAGCGAACCGCCGTGCTGCGGGTTGAACGCGAAGCGCACGCCGCGCACGCCGCCGGCGGTCAGCCGCTCGCATTCGGCGCGTGTTGCGCGCGCATCGAGCCGGACGACGCCGAACCAACGGCCGCCCGATCGCTCGAGCGCGTCCAGATCGACCGAGTTGTCGAACCCGTGCGTGTTCGCGTGCACCTCGATGCCGCGTTCGATGCCGAGCCGCCGGTGAAATCGCACACACGCGTCGTACGGCGCGTCCGGCGGCGTGTACTTGCGCTTGTGCGAATACGGAAAGCGCTGCGTCGGGCCGAGCACGTGAAAGTGCGTGTCCCAGGCGCCCGGCGGCAGCCGCCAGCTCGGCAGCGACGGCTCGGGGAGCGGCCCGAGACAGTCGGGGATCGTCCCGCTGGATGCGCCTGGCCCAATCGGTCTGTCCGTCTCGCTCGTCACGCCGCCCTCGCCCGCGTTCCAACCTTGCCCCGCGACCCGGCCCCCGTCTCGAGCGGCGAGCGCGACTGCGCATTCAGCTCATCGGTGATCCGCGCCAGCAGCTCCAGGAACACCCGCCGTTCGGCCGCCGACAGCGGCGCCATCAGCCGCTCGGTCGTTCGCGACGCCGCCGCAGCCGCCTTGCTCAGCATCTGACGCCCGGCCGGCGTCAGCGTCAGCGACTTGCGGCGGCGATCGGTGCCCTCCTGCCGGCGCAGCAGCCCACGCGACTCCAGGCCCCCGACGATGATGCCGATCGTCGCGCGATCGAATCCCAGCGCCCGGCCCAGCGCCGACTGATCGATGCCGGGGCGGCGCAGCACCGCATACAGCGCGCTGTGCTGCGGCGGGTTCAGCGCGAGCGGCTCGGCCTCCTGCACGAAGATGCCCACGGCGATCTGGTGCGCGCGCCGGAACAGGAACCCCGGGCGCGCATACAAGCCGCTGAGGTCGCCGTCGGCCAGCGCGTGCTGCGAACGATCCTGCGTCATGGTTGACAGCATAGCCGATCTCCGGCGATTATCGTATGAATTCATACAATCGCGGAACGCGACGACCGGCCGTCGAGCCGAGATTCCGATCCGCCACCCGTGGAGGCTGTGACGCTGCAATGACGCCCGACATGATCCGTGAGCTCACCCGTACCGGCGCCGACACGCCGATGGGCCGGCTGCTGCGCCGCTACTGGGTGCCGGTGCTGCTGTCGAGCGAGCTGCCCGAGCCCGACTGCCCGCCGGTGCGCGCGAAGATCCTGAACGAGAAGCTGCTCGCGTTCCGCAACACCGACGGCGTCGTCGGGCTCATCGACGAGCACTGCGCGCACCGCGGCGCGTCGCTGTTCTTCGGCCGCAACGAGGAAAACGGCATCCGCTGCTCGTATCACGGCTGGAAATACGACGTGACCGGCCAGTGCGTCGATCTGCCCCAGGCGCCGGCGGTCGCTTGCCGGATGAAGCTCACCGCGTATCCGTGCGTCGAGCGCGGCGGCATCGTGTGGGCGTACATGGGCCCGCCGGAGAAAAAGCCCGATCCGCCCGAGATCGAGTGGTGCCTGATCCCCGACAGCCACCGCTTCGTGTCCAAAAGACTGCAGGAGTGCGGCTGGCTGCAGGCGATGGAAGGCGGCATCGACACCGCGCACGTGACCTGGGTGCACCGGTACGAGCTCGACGTCGATCCGATGCACAAGCACGCGGCGGCGAACAAGTACGTGAAGGCCGACCGAAACGTGATCTTCGATGTCGAGGAGGCCGCCTCGGGGCTTCGGATCTTCGGCCGCCGCAACGGCGAGCCCGATTCGTACTACTGGCGGATCACGCAATGGATCTTCCCCTGGTTCACGCTGATCCCGCCGTTCGGGCCGCACCCGCTGGGCGCGCACGTGTGGGTGCCGATCGACGACGAGCACTGCTGGGCCTGGAGCATCAACTTCTATCCGGACAAGCCGCTGTCGGCCGAGGAACGCCAGGACATGATCGACGGCAAGGGGATCCACGTCGTCTACGAACCCGGCACGTTCCGGCCGCAGGCGAACAGGAACAACGACTACCTGATCGACCGGCGCGCGCAGAAGGAGAACCGCGCCTACAGTGGCATCGCGGGCTTTTCGATCCAGGATGCCTCGCTGCAGGAGAGCATGGGCGCGATCCAGGACTACGACCGCGAGCACCTGGTGCCCACCGACAAGGGAATCATGATGGCGCGCCGGATGCTGCACCGCGCGATGCGCGCGCACGAAGAGGGCCAGGATCCGCCGGCGCTCGCGGCGAAGATCCAGCGCGTGCGCTCGGCGTCGGTGCTGCTCGATCGCTCGGTCGACGCGTCGGCCTGGGCGAAGGAGAGGCTGTCGGGGGACCTGGACCAACCCGTGTACACGCTGTAGCGACATCGGGCGCAACGCGCGGGCAACAACGAAGGAGAGGAACATGGAACGACGCAACGTACTGAAGGCGATGGCGGCGATCGGCGCCGTCGGAATCGGCGCAACCGGCCGGCCGGTCGGCGCGCAGCAGGCGTGGACCCCGAGCAAGCCGGTGCGAATCATCGTGCCGGTCGCCGGCGGCACGAACGACCTGCTCGCGCGGCTGATCGGCCCGAAGCTGTCCGAGGTGCTCGGGCAGCCGTTCATCGTCGAGAACCGGCCGGGGGCCGGCGGCAACATCGGCGCCGACCACGTCGCCAAGAGCGAGCCCGACGGGCACACGCTGCTCATTGGGTACAACGGCCCGATCGCGGTCAACGTCACGTTGTTCAAGCGGATGCCGTATCACCCGCTGAAGGATCTGGCGCCGATCACGCTGATGGTGACCGCGCCGCAGGTGCTCGCCGTGCACCCGAGCGTGCCGGCCGACACCGTGGCCGAGCTCGTCCGGTACATCAAGGAGCGCCCCGGCAAGCTGAGCTATGCGTCGATCGCGGTCGGCAGCGCATCGCATCTGACGTTCGAGATGTTCAAGAGCCGCGCCGGCCTCGAGATCGTCCATGTACCGTATCGCGGCTCGGCGCCGGCGGTGACCGACCTGCTGGGCGGACAGGTGCAGGCCGCGTTCCTCGTGCCGGGCAACGCGCTGCCGTACGTGCCGACGAAGCAGCTGAAGCTGCTCGCGACCACCGGACGCAAACGCTTCCAGGGTTTGCCCGACCTGCCGACGATCGCCGAGTCCGGGTATCCCGATTTCGAGGCGATCGCATGGATCGGGCTGCTCGCGCCCGCCGGCACGCCACAGGCAGCGATCTCGCGTTACCACGAGGAGGTCACGAAGATCCTGCAGATGCCCGAGATCCGCCAGAAGCTCGTCGAGATCCAGTTCGACGTGATCGGCAGCACGCCCGAGCAGTTCCGCGACCACATCCGCAAGGAGATCGACCTGTGGGGCGCGGTGATCAAGCAGACCGGAGCCACCGTCGAATGAGCGACAAGACCGTCCCGCACCCGGTCGTCTTCGTCGACGAGAAGCGCCTGCAGCGGATCAAGGGTTACGTCGTCCACGAGGCGCGCACGCCCGATCGGCCGGTTCGGGTGCTCACGCCGTCGCAGACGATCGGCCCGTTTTATCCGCGCGCACTGATCCAGCCCGGCGACGACGACCTCGCGTGCAAGACGCCCGGCGGCCCGCGCGCGCAAGGCACACCGATCGTCGTGTCCGGGCGCGTGTCCGACGTCGACGGCAATCCGGTGCGCGGCGCGCTGGTCGAGGTCTGGCAAGCGAACCGGTGGGGCAAATACGAGCACCCGGTCGACATCACGCCCGAGCCGCTCGATCCGAACTTCAAGGGGTTCGGCCGGATGCTGACCGATGCCGACGGCCGCTACACGTTCCGCTCGATCAAGCCGGGCGCCTATCCGAACCCCGGATACGACGCGTGGTACCGGCCGCCGCACATCCACTACTCGATCTTCGGCGCCGGGCTGATGCAGCGGCTGATCACGCAGGTGTACTTCCCGGGCGAGGCGCTCAACGACATCGACCCGATCCTGAACGGGATCGAGGATCTGCAAGCGCGCGCGTCGCTGATCGCGCGCGAGGCGCCCGCCCAGCCGGACGGGACGCTGAGCTACGAGTTCGACATCGTGCTGCGAGGGGCGGGGGAGACGCCGTTCTTCGTCGAGGCGTGAGCGCCATCACGTCTGCCGACATGCCGCACCCAGGACACGTGCCGCCGGCGCTGCCGCCGACGCATTACCTCGACAACCGGATCTTCACCGACGCCGCGCTCTTCGAGCGCGAGCAGCGACGGATCTTCTCGAAGACGTGGCAGTTCGTCTGCCATGACAGCGAGGTCGCGAGCCCGGGCGACTTCCGCTGCACGTCGGTCGCCGGAAAGCCGATCGTCGTCGTGCGCGACGACGCCGGGACGGTGCGCACGTTCTTCAACGTGTGCCGACATCGGGCAGCGGAGGTCGTGAGGACCGAGTCCGGCAACGCCCGATCCTTCACCTGCTTCTACCACCACTGGAATTACGCGCTCGACGGTCGCTTGCGCTCGGTCGCCAAGCCGGAGGGATACGAGCCCGTGCGGCTCGACAAGAGCAGCCTTGGGCTCGTGCCGATGCGCACCGAGTGCGTGCTCGGCCTGGTCTTCGTTTGCCTGGATGCGGATGCGCCGCCATTGTCCGAGTTCTTCGGCGAGGCGCTCGCGCCGCTTCGTGCCCCGCTGGGCACCGTGCCGATGGAGGTGTTCCACTTCCACAAGGCCGTGATCCGCACGAACTGGAAGCTCTGGCAGGACAACAACAGCGAGCGCTACCACAGCATGCTGCACGCGATCAACCGCAGCACGCAGCCGTGGGTGCTCGGCAAGACCAGTCCGATGAAGCTCCGGCTGTTTCCGAACGGCCACAGCGGGTACTGGTCCGACGGCGAAGCGACCGTCGCTTACGACCGCGGCGGCTACGACGTGACGGGCGGTACGCTGCCCGGCATGCGCGACAACGAGATGCGGGTCCTGAACCTGTTCCCGGACCTGATGGTCAACATCCGATCGAACGTCGTGCGCATCGACCGGATGATTCCGCTGGATGCGCAGAGCACGATGATCGAGTGGCGAGGGCTGGGCGTAGTCGGCGACGATCCGCAGACGCGCGAGTTGCGGCTGAGGCACCACAACCTGTTCTGGGGTCCGGCCGGGCGCAACCTGCCCGAAGACGTGCTCGCGGTCGAATCGCAGTACCGCTCGATGCGGACCGACGTCGTCCGCTACAGCATCCTCGCCCGCGAGGAGGACCTGAATCCCACCGATGACGCGAACCTGCGCGCGTTCTACCAGGAATGGGGACGGTTGATGGAGCGCAGCGCGTCATCGCCGTTCGAGCGATCGGTCGAGGGCGTGCGCGATGAGGCCTGACGAGGCCGCGCGAGTCGTCGAGCTCCAGCAGTTGGTCCAGAGCACGGCCGCATTGCTGGACGCCGAGCAGCTCGCGGACTGGGTGGACCTGTTCGACGCTGCCGGTAGCTATCAGGTGAGCTCGTTCAGCACCGAGCTGCGAAAACCGGTGATCTGGTGGCAGCAGCAGGCGCCGGAGTTGCGAAAGACGCTGTCGGACGTGCCGCGACACGTTCGCGACCCAGCGCAGCGGCTGCACGTTTTGGGGCCCCCGCTGATCCGCCTGGATGGCGACGCTGCGCAGGCCGACACTGCGTTCTCGCTGTACCGGACGCTGCCGACCGGCGAAACGAGCCTCTACCTCGTGGGCCGCTACAAGGACGAGCTGTGCCGCACCGAGTCGGGCGTTTGGAAGTACCGGCTGCATCGGGTCGAGGTCGCCACGCGGGTACTGGAGATGTTCACGCATCTGCCGGTGTGAGCGCAGGCGCTCCCCCGAAACGAGTGGATTCGTTAAGCATCGTGTTTCACGAGCAGAGCCCGGGGAGGCGCAGCGAATCCCGGGGCGATTGTCTCGATTCTCAGTAACGTTCGATCCGCGCCTGATGCCCGCGCGCCGAAGCCAGCTTCGAATCGCGTGTCACGAGCGGCGCGGCGAGCGCTTCTGCAAGAGCCAGGTAGGCGGCGTCGTAGGCGGTGACGTTGTGTCGCAATTCCCAGATCCGCGACAGGAACGGCTGATGCGGGTAGCGCGTAATGGGGAAATCGGCAAGATCCGCGAGGGCCTGCGCCCCGCGCTCGGCTTCGAATGTTCCTGCGCGCACATAGCGGCGAAGCACCTGTGCGACCTCGACGTCGAGCAGATGCGGAGCGTGCAAGGTTTCGCCGTCACCGAAAAGCCGCACGGCCAGACGCCCGCCCGCTGAGGTGCCGAACAGTATCTCGATCAGCGCCGATGCGTCGACGACGATCAACGACCGTCCCGCTCTTCGCGAACAGCCTTGGCCGGCGACGGCGACAAGCGCACTTGCGAGCGATTTGCGAGGCGCTCCCGCAGCTCCGCAAGCGTCGGGCGTTCTGCGATATCGCGGATTTCGCGCAAAAGGTAGTCGGAAAGCGACATGCCAGCCATCGCCGCGCGCGCCTTCAGCTTGCGATGAAGGTCGTCCGGAACATGACGCAACTGGATCATTGCAGGCATGTGCATAACATACATGCATGTGCATCACATGTCAACGAGCCGCTCGGCGAACTCACGTTTGTCCGAACAAACCGCCGCCCTCGCGAGATTTCCTCGGTGCACGAAGCCGTGGAACGTCATGTTCCACGCGAACCTGGACCGGCAGTGGTCCGGACTCTGCGGCGGCGGGACGCAGCGCGCGCTCGCGCTGTGCGAGCCCCTACCTGTACTGCCGCTCCCGCAGCGCCTGCATCCGCTGTTCGTGCTCGACCTGCCGCCCGATTTCCTTCTCGGCCCGCTCGATCTCGCGCTCGAACGACGCCTTGACCTGGTTCATGAAGCGCGCGTTCTCGCGCTCGCGCTTCTCGTCGACCGGCACCGGGATCGGTTCGGCGACGACGACGGCCGGTTCCGGCGTTTCGACTGCCGGCGGCTCGGCGACGAACAGGAAATAACCGATGCCGGCGGCCGACGCGGCGATCACGGTGAACTCGATCGAGCGCCGGATCAATTTGCGCGCCTTGCGGCGGGACTTGCGGCGCGACCTGCCTCGGCTCGATTCCCGGCTCGGCTCCCCGCTCGAATGTGACTTTGCTTCGCTCGATTCGCTCATGACGACCACCTCGGACCTGTGCACAGCCTAATCCGATCGGGTCGGCCTGACCAGCCTGGGCGCGATTCCCTGCGGAAATTGCTTAGACCGTCGCCCGCCACCTGAAGCTACTCGCATGGAGGCGGCAAACAGCGGAGTAAGGCTGCTGCCGGGGAGCTTGCAGGTGCTGGAGCGGTTGTCGCAGTAGCAGTGAATTCATTCCCCCGGTCCGCACCACGCCAGCCCTCACCAATAAGTCCTCAGGCCCAGCGTCCGATATCCGTCGACGGACCTGTCGCTGGTGATCAATGTCCAGTCCCGCCGCATACACATCCACACCAGCAGTCGGTCGAACGGGTCTTTGTGAGCCGTTCGGGGCAATCGATGAAAGCTCGCCGCTTCCTCGCCAGACGGCGAAACCATCGCGAAGCCGCTGGCTTGCGCGATCTCAAGAAGGCATGCGTATCCAACAATGCGATCACGATGCCAACAGCGTCTCGTCGTCCAGCGCGAAATCCTTGCTGAAGCGGACGCTGGCCTTCCCCTTCAGCAGCCCGAGCGGTCGCCGAGACCGGCGCTGAAAATGCGTGTACGGCACGAGCGCTGCGACTTTGCGGCGGCCGCGCCCGTACTCCACCACCACCGTCTCGCCCTGACGAACCGCTTCGAGCGCTTCGGCGAACCGCGCCTTCAGTTCACCGACCGTCATCGTCTTCATCACCTCTCCTGTTCCAACGGCGGCATCCCGATCCGCTGCCGCG
>DATLGW010000158.1:0-1998 GCA_035540315.1 Burkholderiaceae bacterium
CGGTCGAACAGCTTCATCTTCAGCCGCGCTTCGAACTGGCGCAGCGCGATGCTGACGGCCGGCTGCGTGACATTCAGCACCCGCGCCGCTTCCGTGATCGTGCCGGCGCGCATGATCGCGTAGAAGACCTCGATGTGGCGCAGGTTGATCATGAGCGAATGTTCTCCGGGTCCATCGTGGAAGTCCATCACTGCGGTTGCGCCGGTGCATCGGGCAGAATCGCGGCATGAACTCGCTGTTGCTGAACCTGATCGATCCCAGCCCGTCGCTGCGGCGGCTGAGCTGGCTGGTGTTCGTGCTGATGACCTGCGCGCTGCTGTACCTGGGCTCGCGTGCCGGCGCTGCAACGGTGATCCCGCCGCCGCCGGTGGACAAGCTGCTGCACATGGTGGTATTCGGTACGCTGGCGGCGATCGTCTGGGTCGCCTGCGGCAGCCGCTCGGTGCTTGCGCCGCTGATGATCGTCACCGCGGTCGGATTGGCTGACGAAGGCCTGCAGGCGCTGTCGCCCGAGCGGGTCGCTTCGCTGACGGATCTGGTCGCCGATGTCGTGGGCGCGCTGACGGCGCTTCTGATGATGACCGCACTGCGGCGCGTGGTGAGCCGCTTTGCGGCCGCTCGGACGGGGAGGCTTGAATGACGGCAACTGCCATCGATCCGGTTGCGCTGACGTGCGATCTGCTGCGAATCGACACGATCAACCCCCCGGGCAACGAAATCGCCTGCGCGCGGCTGCTCGGCGAGCGACTCGAGCGTGCCGGATTCGCGGTCAGCTATCACGAATACGCGCCGGGGCGCGCGACGCTGGTGGCGCGAATCGGCGGCGGCGCCGATTTCAAGCCGCTCGGAATGACCGGGCACCTGGACATCGTGCCGCTGGGCACTGCCGCCTGGTCGCACGACCCGTTCGCTGCCGAGATCGACGGCGACCGGCTGTACGGGCGCGGTTCCAGCGACATGAAGAGCGGCGTCGCGGCGATGGTCGCGGCCGCAATCGAGCGGTCCGACGATCTGCGCCGCAGCCGCGGGCTGGTGCTGATCCTGACGGCAGGCGAAGAAACCGGATGCGACGGTGCGTTCCACTTGGTGCGCTCGCGCGGTTTCGATCAGCCGCTGGGCGCGCTGCTGGTTGCCGAGCCGACGGCCAATCAGCCGATGGCAGGGCACAAGGGGGCATTGTGGCTGCGCGCATTGACCTCCGGCGTCACTGCGCACGGCTCGATGCCGGATCAGGGCGTCAACGCGATCTACCCGCTGGCCGGCGCAATCGCGAAGCTGCAGGAGTTTTCGTTCGACTCGACGCCGCACCCGGTGATGGGCTCACCGACGCTGAACGTCGGCACGTTCCGCGGCGGCCTGAACATCAACTCGGTGCCGGATGCGGCAGTCGCCGAGATCGACCTGCGCACCGTTTCCGGCATGCGCCACGATGCGCTGTTCGAGTCGGTCGGTCGCTACCTCGGCAGCGCGATCCGGCTGGAGCGGATGATCGACCTGGAGTCGGTCTACACCGACCCGTCCGATCCGTGGCTCGCCCGCGCATGCGAAATCGCAGC
The DNA here is from genome assembly GCA_035540315.1 of Burkholderiaceae bacterium. Lineage (GTDB taxonomy): Bacteria > Pseudomonadota > Gammaproteobacteria > Burkholderiales > Burkholderiaceae_E > DATLGW01. Next base: position 1,557 of record DATLGW010000158.1, read on the forward strand.
GGAGGTGACCGGCGATCGCGAGCGGCCGAAGACGATGATGTACTTCACCGACGCCTCGGCGCTGACGCCGGCGCTGGGCCACCCGCCGACGCTGATCCTGGGGCCGGGCGAACCGACGATGGCCCACAAGACCGACGAGTACTGTCGGGTGAGCCGGGTGGCGGAGGCGGCGGAGATCTATCGGCGGATGATCGGGGAGTGGTGCCGGGGGTGATCACGCGGCTCGATACCAGTCCACCCCCTGCGCGTCCGTCTCTCGCACCGCCTGCCCCGCGCCGATCAGGTAGTTCAGGTGCGCGACCGTCTCCCCGGTCGCCAGATTCAGCAGCTGCGGGTCGCTGCTGACCTCGCGCGCGAACAGCGTGCCGAACAGATCGACGACGCGGCGCTCGTTCAGCCGCGCGAGCCGCGCGTGCAGCCCGCGAAACGGCTCGTTGTGCGC
>DATLGW010000159.1:0-12367 GCA_035540315.1 Burkholderiaceae bacterium
GGGCACGCACTCCTCGGGCCGGTGCGGCGCGAATCCGTTGTCGGTGCGGGCGGCGTCCGAATAGGGGTCGCCGCCCGCCGGCTCGCACTGCATCAGCACGAAGCGGGTCGCATTCCACAGCTTGTTGCAGAAGTTGCGGTAGCCCTCGCAGCGGTTCAGATCGAAATTCAGCGTGCGCGCGAAGCTCGCGAGCGACGCGAACGTGAAGCGCACCGCGTCGGCGCCGAACGGCGGGATTCCGCGCGGAAAGCTCTTGCGCACGTACGCTTCGATCTTGGCCTTGTGATCGTCGCGCAGCAGCCCCAGCGTGGATTTCTGCACCAGCGCGGGCAGCGCGATGCCGTCGATCAGGTCGAGCGGATCGATCGTGTTGCCCTTGGACTTCGACATCTTCTGGCCCTCGGCGTCGCGCACGATCGCGTTGATGTACACGTCCCGAAACGGCACGCGGCCGGTGAAGAACGTCGTCATCATCACCATCCGGGCGACCCAGAAGAAGATGATGTCGAAGCCGGTCACCAGCACCGCCGACGGCAGGTAGCGCTGCAGGTCGGGCGTCGGCTCGGGCCAGCCGAGCGACGAGAACGGCACCAGCGCCGACGAGAACCAGGTGTCGAGCACGTCGGGATCGCGAACCAGCGGACCGTCGTCGCCGGCGGCGCGCGCCTGCGCAGCCGCGTCGGCCTCGCTGCGCGCGACGTAGACCCGGCCGTCGCGGCCGTACCAGGCCGGGATCTGGTGTCCCCACCACAGCTGGCGCGAAATGCACCAGTCCTGGATGTTCTCCATCCAATGGTTGTAGGTGCTGGTCCAGTGCTCGGGAACGAAGCGGACTTCGCCGTCGCGGACGACCTGCAGGCACACGTCGGCGATCGAGCGGCCGGGATACCGCGGATTGCGATGGTCGCGCTTGCTCATCGCGACGAACCACTGGTCGGTCAGCATCGGCTCGACGACGACGCCGGTGCGCGCCGAGCGCGGCACGGTCAGCCGATGCGGCTTGGCCGACACCAGCAGGCCTGCGTCGCCCAGATCGGCCAGCACCTTCTGGCGCGCATCGTAGCGATCGAGCCCGCGGTAACGCGCCGGCGCCGCGTCGCTGATGGTCGCCGTCAGCGTCAGCACGCTGATCGGAGCCAGCCCGTGCCGTTCGCCGACCCGATAGTCGTTGAAGTCGTGTCCCGGCGTGATCTTCACGCAGCCGGTACCGAACTCGGGGTCGACGTAGTCGTCGGCGATGATCGGGATCTCGCGCCAGGTCTCGGGCGTATCGCCCGACAGCGGCAGCCGCAGCCGCTGACCGATCAGGCCGCGGTAGCGCTCGTCGTTCGTATGGACCGCGACCGCGACGTCGCCGAGCATCGTCTCGGGCCGCGTGGTCGCGACCACCAGCGAATCGGGCAATCCGGCCGCGCGCGCCGACTGCGGCTCGGCCAGCGGATAGCGGATCTCCCACAGCCGGCCGTCTTCCTCCTCGCTGTCGACTTCCAGGTCCGATACGGCGGTCTGCAGCGTCGGGTCCCAGTTGACCAGGCGCTTGCCGCGGTAGATCAGTCCCTGTTCGTGCAGCTGCACGAACACCTCGAGCACGGCGCGGCTCATCCGCGCGTCCATCGTGAAGTAGCCGGCGCGCTGGCCCTCGGTGTCGGCATAGCGCCAGTTGCCGGATGCGCCGAGCCGACGCATCTGCCGCATGATCATCGCGCCCGACTGCTGCTTCCACTGCCAGACCCGGCTGACGAATGCGTCGCGGCCGAGGTCGTGCCGGGTCTTGCCGTCGGCCTGCAGCTGGCGCTCGACGACGACCTGGGTCGCGATGCCGGCGTGGTCGGTGCCGACGACCCAATTCGTGTCGAAGCCGCGCATGCGGTGATAGCGCACCAGCGTGTCCATCAGCGTCTGCTGGAACGCATGGCCCATGTGCAGCGTGCCGGTCACGTTCGGCGGCGGCAGCTGGATGCAATACGCAGGTGCCCCCGGATCGGGGCGGTGCTCGAAGTAGCCGCGCTGCTCCCACAGCGGATACCAGCGGGCCTCGATGCGCTCGGGCTCGAAGCTCTTGGGCAGCGGGGCGGCGTCGGCAGCGTCGGACATCGGCGTGTGCGGTGGGTTCAGGCGGGATCGCGGCGCCGGCGCGCGACCTCGGCGTGTACGCGCGTGAGCTCCTCGGTGACGGCGCGCGCGACGATGTCGCGGATCATCTGCGACAGCGTGTCGTGCAGCTGCAGCGCCAGCGTATCGGCGGCGCGATCGATCACCGAATGCATCGTCGCGCGCAGCTGCTCGTCCAGCACCAGCTCGGAGCGCCGCTGCAGCCGCTCGAGCACGCTCTCGCGCACGCGCAGCGCCAGCTCGGCCCAGTCCAGGTCCGACGGCGGCTGCGGCGGATCGATCGGGGTTTCCGGCCGCGGCACCTGCACGACCTCGGTCAGCATCGGAATCGCCTCGTCGGAGGCAGGGGGTCGGGTGTCGCTCATCATTCGGTCTCGCGTCGTCCGGCGTCGGACGACAGGTCATGCGTCTCGAGCGGATAGCCGCGGTCCTTGTAGAACCGGAAGCGTTCGCGCGCGCGGTCGCGATCGTCGGGTTCGGCGGTGACGACCTCGATCAGCCGCTCGAAGCGCGAGAAGAACGGCGGCATCGCCTCGCCCAGGTTGATCAGCACCTCGTGGTGCGGCGTATCGCCCGCTGCAGCCGTCAGCACGATCGGCGTGCGCGGGGCCAGCCGGTCCGACGCCAGCACGTGCGGAATGAAGTCCAGCGGCGAGAACGTCCACAGCTGCTCGTCCAGCCGCGCAAGCCGTCCGCCGTCGTCGCAGTACACGACCGCACGCCGCCCGCTGCGGTAGACCTTGCGCAGCAGCCGGCAGCCGTAGCCGATCTTGTCCGGCGCGTTGAAGTGGAAGTCGACCCGCGTCACGGCAGCCAGCGGCGCACGATCATCCCGGCGCGCGCGAAATCAGGAAGCGCGACAGCAGCGGCACCGGGCGTCCGGTCGAGCCCTTGTTCTGACCCGACTTCCAGGCGGTGCCGGCGACGTCGAGGTGCGCCCAGTCGAAGTCCTTCGCGTAGCGCGACAGGAAACATGCGGCGGTGACTGCGCCCGCGGCGCGCCCGCCGATGTTTGCCATGTCGGCGAACGGCGACTTCAGCTGTTCCTGGTATTCGTCGTCCAGCGGCATCCGCCAGCAGGGATCGCCGACCTCCTTGCCGGCCGCCAGCAGCTCGGCCGCGAGCGCATCCTGCCGGGTGAACAGGCCCGAGTTCGCGTGTCCGAGCGCAATGACGCAGGCGCCCGTCAGCGTCGCGATGTCGATCGCGACCGCCGGCTTGAATCGCGCGGCGAACGTCAGCGCATCGCACAGGATCAGCCGGCCTTCGGCGTCGGTGTTCAGCACCTCGACGGTCTGGCCCGACATCGTCGTCAGGATGTCGCCGGGCCGCGTCGCATGGCCCGACGGCATGTTCTCGCACGCCGGCACGATGCCGACCACGTTGATCTTCAGCTTCATCTCGGCGATCGCGCGGATCGTGCCGAGCACCGAGCCGGCGCCGCTCATGTCGAACTTCATCTCGTCCATGTCGGCGCCCGGCTTCAGCGAGATCCCGCCCGAATCGAACGTGATCCCCTTGCCGATCAGCGCGACCGGCGCCTGGCGCGCGGGTGCGCCCGAGTAGTGCAGCACGATCAGCTTCGGCGGCTGCGTCGAGCCGCGGGCGACCGCGAGCAGCGCGCCCATTTTCAGCGATTCCATCTGCTTCTGGTCGAGCACGTCGACCTTGAGCTTGAAGTCGCGGGCGATCTTGCGCGCCGTCTCGGCCAGGTACGACGGCGTGCACACGTTCGGCGGCAGGTTGCCCAGATCCTTGGCGAGCTGCATGCCGTTGGCGATTGCCTCGGCGCGGGCGACCTCGGTCGCCAGCGACGCCGACTCGGCCCGGTCGGCCAGCAGCACGATCGACTTCGGCCCGCGGGGCGCCGGCTCGCGCTTGGTCTTCAGCTGCTCGAAGCGGTAGCCGATCTCGCGGGCGACCAGCACCTGCTGGCGCATCTTCCACGCCGTGCTGCGCTGCCCGACTGCCGCTTCGTGCAGGCACGACACCGCATCGCCGGCGGCCGTGGTCTGCAGGAATCGAAAGGCGCTGCGCAATGCGTCGACGAACGCTTTTTCGCCGACCTCGCGTTCTTCGCCCATCGAGACCAGCAGCACCCGTTGCGCGGCGGCCGCCTCGCCGATCAGCAGCGTGGCGCCGGCCTTGTTCGCCAGATCTCCGGTTGCGAGCGCCTCCGACAACGCGTTGCCGCTCGCGGCATCGAGCGCGCGGGCCGAAGCCGACAGCTCGCCGCCCGTGACCGCGACGATCGCGCAGGCGGTGCGCGTCTTCTCGAGTGCGGAGGTCTTTATGCTAAATTGCATCGCGGCTTTCCAGGCTCCAGAGCCGAACGATTATAAGGGGTCGCGGTTGGACCGCGACGTCCCTGCCGATCTTCGATAGCGAGGCGAACGCCCCGAATGCTGTTCAAGAAGGCGCTGCGCCGCGACCTGACGAACCTCGCCGGCGTCGTGTTCGCCACGCTGTTCACGATCATGGTGACGACGACGCTGATCCGGCTGCTGGGTCGCGCAGCCACCGGTCGCGTCGGCACCGCCGACGTGCTGCCGCTGATCGCGTTCGCGTCGGTGTCGTACATCCCCGTGCTGCTGGTGCTGACCGTTTTCGTGTCCGTGCTGATGGCGCTGTCGCGCGCATGGAAGGACTCGGAGATGGTGATCTGGCTTGCCAGCGGCCAGAGCCTGACTGCCTGGATCGCGCCGGTGCTCTCGTTCGCGGCGCCGTTCGTGGTGCTGATCGGCTTCGTGTCGTTCGTCGTCGGCCCGTGGGCGCAGCGGCAGAGCGCCGAATACCGCGTCGCGTTCGAGCAGCGCGAGGACATCGCGCAGATCGCGCCGGGGCAGTTTCGCGAATCGGTCGCCGCCAACCGGGTGTTCTTCGTCGAGGACGTCGACCCGGACGGCGGGCGGGTGCACAACGTGTTCGTCACGCAGACCCGCAACGACACGCTGACGATCGTCGCGTCGACCGGCGGTCGCATCGTCACCGAGCCCAACGGCGACCGCTTCCTGGTGCTCGAGCAGGGCCGCCGCTACGACGGCGTCTGGGGCAAGCCTGAATACCGGCTGATGGAGTTCGAGCGCTACGGCGTGCGAATCGAGAGCCGGGCCCGCCCGTTGACGATCGACTCGTCGCGGGTCAAGTCGACGCCGGAGCTGCTGCAGACCCCGACGCCGCGCAACCTCGGCGAGCTGCTGTGGCGCACCGCGCAGCCGGTGTCCGCGGTGCTGCTGGCGCTGCTGGCGATTCCGCTGTCGTTCGTCAACCCGCGCGCCGGCCGCTCGATGAACCTGGTGGTCGCGTTGCTGCTGTACGTCGCGTACAACAACCTGACCAGCGTGATGCAGGCCTGGGTCGGCCAGCAGCGGGTGGCGTTCGTCGTCGGCGCGACTGCGACGCACCTGGCGATTGCGGCGCTGACGGCGTGGCTGTTCTGGCGGCGCACCAGCCTGTCGCGCTTCACGCTGCGCCGGCGCCCGCGCGCGCAGCCGATCGCGGCCGCGGGCAGCGGATGACGCGCGTCGGCCGCTACGTCGCGCGCGAGGTCCTGCTCGGCATCGGGCTGGTGCTGCTCGCATTCCTGTCGCTGTTCGCGTTCTTCGATTTCGTCAACGAGCTCGACGACATCGGCCGCGGCGGCTACCGCGTGCAGCACGCGATGCTGTACGTGCTGCTGACGGTCCCGAACCGGATCTACGAGCTGATGCCGATCGCGGCGCTGATCGGAGCGATCTACGCGCTCGCGCAGTTCGCGTCGACGTCCGAATTCACCGCGATGCGCGCCGCCGGCATGGGACGGATGCTGGCGCTGTCGGAGATCGTCAAGGTCGGCGCGCTGATCGCGGTGGCGACCGCGCTGGTGGGCGAGGGGCTGGCGCCGCCGGCGGACCGGCTGGCGCAGCGCGTGCGGCTGGGCGCGCTCGATGCGACGATCACCGGCCAGTTCCGCTCCGGGCTGTGGATCAAGGATACGCTGCGCGACGCGACGGGACAGCCGCAACGGCTGCGCTTCGTCAACGTCGGCATGCTGCTGCCGGACACGACGCTGCAGAACCTGCGCATCTTCGAATTCGACCCGCAGTTCCGGCTGGTGTCGGTGCTGCGGGCCGATCGCGGCGCGTTCGCGCCGCCGAATCTGTGGCAGCTGAGCGGGGTCGAGGAGACGCGTTTCATCAGCGGCCGCGGCGTCGAGGGGCTGCCGACGCTGGCGGCGCAGGTCGAGCGGCATCCGCAGCGGCTGTGGGAATCCGACCTGAGCCCGGAGATCGTCGCGGTGCTCACGCTGCAGCCCGACCGGATGTCGGTGTTCACGCTCGCGCAGTACGTGCGCCACCTGCGCGAGAACCGGCAGAGCGCCGAGCGCTACGAAATCGCGCTGTGGCGCAAGATCGTCTACCCGCTGGCGGCGGTCGTGATGGTCGTGCTGGCGCTGCCGTTCGGCTTCCTGCAGGCGCGCGCCGGCGGCATCGGCTACAAGGTGTTCGCGGGGATCATGCTCGGCGTGGGATTCCACTTCCTGAACGGGCTGTTCTCGCACCTGGGGCTGCTGAACACCTGGCCGCCGTGGATCGCGGCGAGCGCGCCGAGCGCGGTGGCGCTGGCGATGGCGCTGGGCATGCTGGCGTGGGTCGGGCGCACGCGCTGAGCCGCGCGCCGGCGCGGCCCGCCGCGGTGCCCGAAAAGCGGCTTGCGGAGCCGGTCAAGGTATTTTGTCCAGGACAACAAATCCATAGACGAAGCAACAGTACTTTGGTTAGGATTCGCGCAATCTTGCGGCTGCGCAGCAGCCCAAGGCTCGGGTATCGAGGAGGAGGAGAGGCAGCGACGCTGCCATTTTCAGGCGCACGGAAACGTGCGCCTTTTCTTTGGGCCGTGCCGGCGGCGAGCGGCGCGAGTCGATCGGGCGCACCCACCGACCTGACCGGCTGAGCCGGCAATCGATAGGCCAGTGCAGTCCGTGAAAAACGGCCCCGAAAGCCGCAAGGCGGCGCGCGGCCGTCGGCGGCGGCGATAGAATCCACCATTTTCAGCTGCCGGAGGTCCCGCCATGACGACCAAGTTGTTGCTCGCCGCCGGCCTCGCCGGCGCCGCATTCGCCGCTCAGGCGCAAGTGGTACTGACCGCGTCGACCTGGGTGCCGCCGACGCACATCCTGACGATCACGCAGAACGAGTGGTGCGCCGACGTCGCCAAGGCGACCGAGAACCGCGTGCGCTGCAACCTGCTGCCCAAGCCGGTGGCGGCGCCGCCCGGCACGTTCGACGCGGTGCGCGACGGTCTGGCCGACCTGTCGTACAGCGTGCACGGCTATACGCCGGGGCGCTATCTGCTCACGCAGATGGTCGAGCTGCCGTTCGTCGCCGGCGATTCGGCCGAGGCCTCGTCGGTCGCCTACCAGCGCATCCACGAGAAGCACCTGGCGAAACACAACGAGCACCGCGGGCTGCACGTGATCGCGGTGTTCACGCACGGCCCCGGCCAGATCTACAACACCAAGCGCGAGATCCGCTCGCTGGCCGACATGCAGGGACTGCGGTTCCGGGTCGGCGGCGGCATGGTCAACGAGATCGGCAAGGCGTTGAACGTGAACATGACGCTGCGGCCCGCGAGCGAAGCGTACGAGCTGCTGTCTTCGGGCGTGATGGACGGCGTGTTCTTCCCGGCCGAATCGATCGAGGCGTTCCGGCTGGAGAAGCTGATCCGGCACGCGACGATCGTTCCCGGCGGGCTGTACAACACCAGCTTCGCGTTCGTGATGAACCCGGCGACATGGAACAAGATCCCGAAACAGGATCAGGAAATCATCATGAAGCTGTCGGGCGAGCATGCGGCGCGCCGCTTCGGCCGCGGCTGGGACCGCGTCGACACGCGCGGCCATGCGTTCATGCAGGCGAACAACGTGCAGCGGATCGAGGCGCCGAAGGCGTTCGTCGACGAGATCCGGCAGCGCACTGCGCAGCTCGAGCAGAAGTGGATCGCCGATGCGAAGGGCAAGGGTCTGCAGAACGCCGAGCAGGTGCTGAAGGACTTCCGCGCCGAGGTCCAGAAGGCGCGATGACCCTCGCCGGGCGCAGCGTTCCCGGCCGGTGCCGGCACGCCGCGCCCGCTTCGGACCCGATCGGCCGATCTCTCGCGTCCCGTCCAGCACGTGATCCGTAACCTCGAGCGGTTGCTGGGCTGGGGCGCGGCGGCCTGCCTGTTCGCGATGATGGCGCTGACGTTCGTCGACGTCGTCAGCCGCAAGCTGCTGTATGCGTCGGTGCCGGGCAGCGTCGAGGTCACCGAGCTGCTGATGCTGGTCGTGATCTTCACGGCGCTGCCGCTGGCATCGCTGCGCGGCGAGCACGTGTTCTTCGACCTGCTCGACTACCTGCTTCCCGAACGGCTGCGGCGCGTGCAGTCGGTGATCTCGAACGCGTTCTGCGCGGCGCTGCTCGTCGGCGCATCGTGGCTGGTGTTCCGCCGGGCCCAGCGCACTGCGGAATTCGGCGACATGACCGCGCAGCTGCAGATCAGCATTGCCGAGTTCCACTACATGGCCGCGGCGATGCTGCTGCTGACCGCAGTCATGCACGTCTACCTGATGCTCGCCCGGGACCTGCACAAGACCACCGGAGCGTCCCGGTGACCGAGGCGCTGCTCGGTTTCGCCGCGATGTTCGTGCTGATGGCGATCCGGATTCCGATCGCGTTCGCGATGGCGGCGGTCGGGCTGGTCGGCGTCGGGCTGATGCGCTCCTGGCCGGCGGCGATGGCGTCGGTGACGACCGAGCTGGTCGACATCGCGAAGTACACGCTGTCGGTCGTGCCGCTGTTCATCCTGATGGGCAACTTCGTTACCCGCGCCGGCATGTCGCGCGAGCTGTTCAACGCGGCCTATGCGTTCATCGGGCATCGGCGCGCGGGACTGGCGCTGTCGACGATCGTCGCCTGTGCCGGCTTCGGCGCGATCTGCGGCTCGTCGCTGGCGACGGTCGCGACGATGTCGCGGGTCGCGATGCCGGAGATGCAGCGCTTCGGCTATGCGAGCTCGTTCGCCGCCGGCGCGATCGCCGCCGGCGGCACGCTCGGGATCCTGATCCCGCCGTCGGTGATCCTGGTGATCTACGGGATCATGACCGAGCAGAGCATCGGCGCGCTGTTCGCCGCGGCGCTGATCCCGGGCATCATCGCGACGCTGCTCTACATGGGCTCGGCGGTGGTCGTCACTGCGCGCAACCCTGCGCTGGGGCCGCCGGGAGAGAAAACCGACTGGCCGCGCCGCTGGCGCGCGCTGGCCGAGGTCTGGGGCGTGCTGGTGCTGTTCGCGCTAGTGATGGGCGGCATGTACGGCGGCTGGTTCACGCCGACCGAAGCCGGCGGAATCGGCGCATTCGGAGGCTTCCTATTCGCGCTGTTTCGCGGCCAGCTGAGCCTGCCGGTGCTGCGCGACGTGCTGGTCGACTCGGCGCGCACCACCGCGATGCTGTTCACGATCCTGATCGGCGCCAGCATCTTCGCCGGGTTCATCAACTTCACTGCGCTGCCGTCCGAGCTGCAGGCGTTCGTCGCGCAGTTCGACGTGCATCCGATCATGGTGATCGTCGCGATCTGCGCCGTCTACCTGGTGCTCGGCATGGCGCTGGAGTCGCTGTCGATGATCCTGCTGACGGTGCCGATCTTCCTGCCGGTCGTGCTGCAGCTCGGGTTCGACCCGGTCTGGTTCGGCGTGCTGGTCGTTTGCGTCGTCGAGATCAGCCTGATCACGCCGCCGATCGGAATGAACGTATTCGTGCTGCGCAGCATGCTGCCGAACGTGCCGACCGGGCAGATCTGGCTCGGGGTCGCGCCGTTCGTCCTGGGCGACGTCGTGCGGCTGGCGATCCTGATCGGAATCCCGCCGGTCACGCTGTGGCTGCCCCGGGCGCTCGGGCTGTAGCGCAGGCGCCGGTGCGGCTTCGGTTATAATCACCGGCTTCGGGGCGGTAGCTCAGCTGGGAGAGCGTCGCGTTCGCAATGCGAAGGTCGGGAGTTCGATCCTCCTCCGCTCCACCAAGTCGAATCTGAAGGCCGGCAATCGCCGGCTTTCGTTTTTGTGCGAACCCGCGCCGCGTCGCCTGCCGCAATCCCGGCGTCAACGGCAGCAGTCGGCCAAGCGGCAACACCGCAAGGAGGGCACGATGCTGTACTACGCCGCGAAGGTCGCTCTGTCGGCTGCGATCATCGTCGCGGTTTCCGAAGTGGCCAAGCGCAGTTCGCTGTTCGCCGCGCTGATCGCGTCGCTGCCGCTGACGTCGCTGCTGGCGTTCGTGTGGCTTCACGTCGAAGGCACCGAATCCGAGCGGATTGCCCAGCTGTCGGGGCAGATCGTCTGGCTGGTGCTGCCGTCGCTGGTGCTGTTCGTGTTGTTGCCGTGCCTGCTGCGCCTGGGAGTCGGATTCTGGTCCAGCCTGGCGCTGTCGATGCTGGCGACGATCGCTGCGTACGGCGTGATGCTGACGGCGCTGCGCCGCTTCGGCGTGGCCGCTGCGTGACCGGCGCGGCGCGCGAACGCGACCGATCCGGTCAGCGTTTCTTCGGTCGTGCCGCGGCGATCGCCTTGATCTCCGGCCACGATCCGCGCGGCGGAAAGGCGTCGGCGACGAAATCCGAGAACGCCCTGACTTTCGCAGTCAGATAGCGGATGCCCGGGTAGACGACCGTCAGCGGCGGGCCCTGGGCGGCCCAGTCGACGAGCAACGGCTGCAGCGTTCCGTTGCGCAGCTCCGCGATCGCCAGTACGTCCGACACGTGCGCGATTCCGATGCCGACCGCGGCGGCCGCGACCGCACCCTCCAGCGACGTCACGCTGAAGCCGCCCCGCGGGGTCCAGGCGATGCGTTCGCCGTCGTGCTCAAAGCACCAGTCGACGCCGCGACCGGTCGACGGCGACACGAAGCGGATGCAATGATGCCGTTCGAGATCGCCGACGCTGCGCGGCGTACCGTGCGCCTTCAGGTAACGCGGCGACGCGCAGGTCAGCCAGTGGACGTCGCTGACGTGGCGCGCGACCAGCGTCGAATCGTTCGGGATCGCCGCGCCCCGAACCGCGCAATCGATGCCTTCCTCGACCAGGTTGACCTGCCTGTCCGTCAGCACCAGCTCGAGCTCGAGCGCCGGATGCCGCTGCAGGAACCGGGGCAGCGCGGCGAACGCGTCCTGCCGGATGAACGAATTCGGCGCCGTGACGCGAAGCCGGCCGCGCGGCGACGAACGCGCGGTCGAGACCGAATCCTCGATCTCGGACAGGTCGTCCAGAACGCGCACGCAGCCGTCGTAATAGACCCGCCCGTCGTCGGTCAGGCTCAGCCGGCGCGTGGTCCGGTGCAGCAGGCGCACGCCCAGCCGCTGCTCGAGCCGCGCGACGGCGACCGTGGCCGTCGGGCGCGGAATGTCCAGCACTTCGGCGGCGCGGGCGAACGAGCCCTGTTCGACGACCTTGACGAACACCCGCATGCACAGCAGCTGATCCATCGATTGTTATTCTGGCGTAAACAATGAAATCGCACCAGCGGCCTTTATCCGACCGGCTGTCGCGGCCTAAAGTGCGCGCCACATCGCTTCTCGTACATCGATGCCGCCGCAGGCGGTCAGCAAGGAAGAGATCATGCGTACTGCTGCAATCGCGATGACTCGCGAACGAGTCGACACCACCCGCCCGGTGGTGCTGCGCAACGCCGCCGCCGCCGATGCGCCGCAAGCCGGGCGCATCCTGTTCGACGCGTTTGCCGCAATTGCCGGGCAGCATCGCTTTCCTGCCGATTTCCCGTCTGCCGCCGCGGGAATCTCGCTGGTCGAACAGCTGATCGCGCACCCGTCGATCTTCTCGGTCGTCGCCGAGACCGGCGGACGCGTTGCGGGCAGCAATTTCCTGTGGCAGCTCGATTCGATTGCCGGCATCGGTCCGATCACGGTCGATCCGGCGCTGCAGAACGAAGCGCTGGGGCGGGCGCTGATGCGCGCGGTGCTCGAGCAGGCCGACCGCAACGGATTCGCGGGCACGCGCCTGGTGCAGGCGGCGTATCACAACCGGTCGCTCGCGCTGTACTCGAAGCTCGGTTTTCGCGCACGTGAGCCGCTGTCGGTGCTGAACGGAACCGTCATCGGCGAGCGAGTGCCCGAGCGGCCGGTGCGGATCGCGACCGCCGACGACGTGAACGCGTGCAGCAGGCTCGCCGAGCGGGTGCTCGGGCGTGATCGGGCGAACGAGCTGCGCGACGCGATCGGCCGAGGGC
>DATLGW010000160.1:0-2398 GCA_035540315.1 Burkholderiaceae bacterium
GCCGATCCTGTCGTTGCGCGGCATCGACAACCGCAGCTACTACCATCTGCGGCCCGGCCACCTGCGCTTCTACGAGAACTACACCGGCACCGGCAACGCATTGAAGCTGCAGCATCCGCGGGCGCTGCAGCTGGTGCTCGATTCGATGCGCTACTGGGTCGACGTCATGCACGTCGACGGCTTCCGGTTCGACCTGGCGCCGGTGCTCGGGCGCGGTGACACCGGCTTCGAATCGAATGCGGCGTTCTTCGCGTGCGTGCGGCAGGATCCGACGCTGGCGCGCGTGAAGCTGATCGCCGAGCCTTGGGACGCCGGCGTCGGCGGACACCAGACCGGCAATTTCCCGCCCGGCTGGTCAGAGTGGAACGACCGCTACCGCGATGCCGTGCGCAGCTTCTGGATCAGCAAGGCCGCGTACCGCGGCGAGCTCGCGTCGCGGCTCGCCGGCTCGAGCGACGTGTTCGGACGCGACGGGCGCTCGCCGCAGGCGAGCGTCAACTACGTGACGTCGCACGACGGGTTCACGCTGCACGACCTGGTCAGCTACGACGTCAAGCACAACGAGGACAACGGCGAGGGCAACCGCGACGGTTCCGACGCGAACTACAGCTGGAACTGCGGCGTCGAGGGCGAGACCGCGCTGCTGGCGGTCAATGCGCTGCGCGCGCGCCTGAAGCGGGCGCTGCTCGCGACGCTGATGCTGTCGCAGGGGGTGCCGATGCTGCTGGGCGGCGACGAGCTCGGCCGCACGCAGCGGGGCAACAACAACGCGTACTGCCACGACAGCGAGCTGTCGTGGTTCGACTGGGACCGTGCCGACGCCGAGCTGATCGAATACACCGCGCAGCTGATCGCGCTGCGCCGCCGCTACCGGTCGCTGCGCCGGCGCCGCTGGCTGACCGGCGAGACGTCGGCCGACGGCATTCGCGACGTCGTCTGGCTGAACCGCCGCGGCGTCGAGATGAACCGGCGCCAGTGGGAGGAGTGGGGCCGCTACGTGCTGGGCATGCTGCTGGGGCCGTCGCAACCGGGCGAGAACGCGCTGCTGGTGCTGATCAATGCCGAAGGCGCCGACTGGCGCTATCCGCTGCCCGCGGGAAAGTGGCAGCTGCGGCTCGACACCGCGCACCCGGGCGGGGCTGCGCCGGCCACTGTGGCGTCCGGCGAGCTGCTGATCGAGGCGCGCAGCCTCAAGCTGCTCGAGGCGCTGCCCGGCGGGGCGGCCTGACCGCGGCCGGTCCGGCCGCCTGCGGCACCAGCTGCTGATACAGCTCGAGGTAGCGGCGCGCCGAGCGCGGCCACGAGAAGTCCTGCGCCATCCCGTTGCGGATCAGCGCCTGCCAGCGCGGCGGATCGCGGTACAGCGCGGTCGTGCGCGCGATCGCCCGCGCGACCGCGTGCGGCGTCGCGTCGTCGAACACCACGCCGGTGGCCGCGTCGGCGTTTTCGCCGGCGTCGCGCACGGTATCGGCCAGCCCGCCGACGCGCCGCACCACCGGCACGGTGCCGTAGCGCAGCGCGTACATCTGCGTCAGCCCGCAGGGCTCGAAGCGCGACGGCACCAGCAGCGCGTCGCAGCCGGCGATCAGCCGGTGCGACAGCGGCTCGTCGTAGCCGATCCGCGTCGCGATCGACGCCGGCGCGCTGGCCGCCGCATCGACGAAGCCCCGTTCGAGCGCCGGATCGCCGCTGCCCAGCACCGCGAGCTGGCCGCCGCCGCCGACGATCGCCGGCAGCGCGGCCAGCACCAGGTCGAGTCCCTTCTGCGCGCTGAAGCGGCTGACGATGCCGTACAGCGGCGCCTGCGGCTCGACGGCGAGGCCGAGCTCGCGCTGCAGCGCCGCCTTGTTCGCCGCCTTTGGCTGCAGTCGATTCGCGTCGTAGCGCTGCGCGAGCGCGCGGTCGGTCGCCGGATCCCAGGTTGCGTAGTCGACGCCGTTCAGGATGCCGGTCAGCGCGCCGGCGCGCTCGCGCAGCACCCCGTCGAGGCCGCAGCCGTGCTCTGCGCCGAGGATCTCGGACGCGTAGGTCGGGCTGACCGCGACCAGCTGCTGCGCGAACACGAGCGCGGCCTTGATGAACGACAGCTGGCCGTGAAACTCGACTCCCGCGGGCGTGAACCACTCGGGCGGCAGCCCGAGGTCGGCTGCCGCCGAGGCCGGGAACAGACCCTGGAACGACAGGTTGTGGATCGTGAACACCCGCGCGCAGCGCGCGGCGGGATCGGCTGCCGCATACGCGATCGACAGCCCCGGATGCCAGTCGTGCGCATGCAGCAGCTCGGCGCGCCATCCCGGGTCGATCTCGCCGGCGGCGAGCCGCGCGGCGACCCAGCCGAGCAGTCCGAAGCGCCGGTGGTTGTCGCTCCAGTCGCGCCCCTGCGGATCCAGGTAGGGGT